>JAZKJI010000068.1:0-13095 GCA_040384405.1 Bdellovibrionota bacterium | reverse complement strand
GACTATGTAGATTTGATGGGTTTTGTTATTAACTTGGAAACTTCGACTTTAAGTATCGCAAGTGATAACCGCATCAAAGTTTTGAAAGCGGCATTTAGCAAAGTTGTTGTTTACAATAAGTTGTTCCGCAAAAAAGGTTTGGGATTAGCTTTATGGATTCCACCTCGCGTAGGAACTTTAACGACAAATATCGCGGCTTACAGATTGTTGAATTTCAATACGACAACAAATTGGGGAGCAACGCTTGAGTCACTTCATGCAGCAGCTGGTACGCCAGATGTTGTTAACCGATTGGCACTTCAGTAAATCGATCGTTCACTTAAATTTATATTCCAAATTAAAAAAGGCCCATGATGGGCCTTTTTCTTTTCCGGTAAGGCCCCGCGAGGGACCTTTATTTCTGGCAAATTATTTTACTGAGCCGTATCCGGATCAACTGGTAAACCAATTACTGGTGGTGGTTCAATTGTTCCATCTGGGTTAGTTTCTTGTTGCTCTTGTTTTTTCTTTTTATCTTTATTTTTCTTAAATTTGTGGAGTAAGAATCCGCCCACACCCACTAAAGCTCCGATTCCCAAAATCCATTTCCATGGAAAAGATTTTTTCTTTGCTTCTGGAATTACTGGGTCTACCGGAGGAGTAACTTTAGTCGGAAGTGGAGGAGGAGTTTGCACTACGGCAGGCTCTTGCTCTCTGACTGGGCTGATAACAGCGCCTGGACAGCCTTCTTTTGTAAGGGCAACGCCACCCGGGCCTGTACACTCACCATCAGTTACGGGACGAGCTGCTACAATTCCTGGTCGTGGAGGAGGAACGTCAGATGGGCCGCCGGCAAGACCGGATTCAAGTTCGTTCATTGCTGCAGCCATATTTGCTTTACGGGATTTTAGCATCGCGCAGTTTGCATCGTTACTACTTCCACATCGCTTTAAAGCTTCGTCGATATATTTATCCATATCGCCAACGATACCTGATTTAAGTGCATCAAATTTTGCTTTATCGATTACTTTGCCATCTTTAATGATTGCATCGATTTTTTCGTTTTTGCTTTCTAATAATGAAGCTAGGATTCGTAATGCATTTACTTTTTTATCGCCGTCAACTAGCGGAGACACGCTTTCGCAAGTTGCCGTGCTCTTATTGCTTGCGCCTACGCAGAAAGCTTTACCAGATGTCATTCCGTAAAGAAGTGGATTACACGCAATAGCTCCGCCGTTACAATCCTTATCGAAATTTCCTAAAAGTCTTTCGTTAGCAATTTGTAAGTTCTGTGGGTACGGAGCTTTTGTGCACGATCCGTTGCTTCCGAAATTTCCAATGTAACCGGCAACGATACAGCTTTTCGCGCCTGTTGTTCCGGTTCTTTCATCTGCTGCTGGAGCTGCAGAAGCGGTTCTTCCTGCAGGTGCAGCTGCACCGCTACGATCAGAGGCCGCGGTTCTTCCAGAAACACCTTCTTGACGACCACTTGCTACATCAGCTGCTGCTGCCGCTGCGGCTGATCCTTGAGGAATCCCAGCAGGTGCCGCGGCTCTTCGTACAGGAGCTGCCGGTGCTGGTGCAGCTGGAGGATTAAGTCTCGCTTGTAAAGCTTGTTGTCTTTCAGGTTTATCATTAATGAAATTTCTCGCGCCGACATAAGATCTACAAAATGTCCCGCCGCCCTGTTCGTCACATACAGCTTTTGTATCCTTTTCCAATTTTGTTTGAGCATCTCCGGCAGATTTTTCCTGTGCTCTCCTTTGATCGCTGGCTGCTCTTGCTGCCGTAGCGGCAGAAACTCTTGAAACCTCAGTTTGTACTTGTCGATCAAGACTTTGAGTAAGTGGGGTTACGCTGTTGATAATTGCTGTTCTTTGCGTGGCAACTTTACCTAATTGGTTTGTGCTTCGTAAATAAAGCTCAGCCTTTACTCCGTTACAATCACTCCAACGAGCATCGCGACAGGCGGCTTCCGTTGCGCGTTCTGATGCTACGGCAGCAATTGCAGTGTTAAGTTGAGTTCTGTAAGCAGTCGGTTGTTGAGCAAAAAGCGCAGCTAAGGCTGGGCCTGTAGCATTACAGTTTATACTTCCTCCGACAAATGTCGCTTTAATCTGCCCCGACTGTTTCATCGCATTACACGCGCGAACTTGTGCCGTCGCCATCACACTTTTTGCATCTGACGGAGCAGCTTCCGCCGGAACTCCTAAAACTTGTGACCATAACATTTCGAAAAGTGAGCGAACGTCTTTGTCAGCAGTCGTTGCTTCGCCTTTTTCTTCCATTACTTTTTGTGCAGCTTCTAGAACCAAGCGTAATTGTGAAAAATAAAGGGCGCGGTCACCTGGGCGCATTGCTTTGTAGAGGTCATAGCTTGGGATTAGTGATTGATCGAGAAGGGACGTGTCGGGGCCGTCTTTTGAGTTTTCATTGACGAATTTCATGAATTCTTCGCCCGAGTACATTGCTTTTTCTGGAAGTGTTTGGCCATTAATTTTAATCGTGTCGGCTTCTGGATCTACTTCTACCACTACGTGATTGGGTGAAGATGAATCTTTAAAAATTAATTTTAAGATGTCTTGGCCTTTTTTGCCTTTTACAACTTGGGATTCAATTTCTGGCATTTGGTGGTTACCCCATTGGGCAGCACTTTGATCCATCCATGCTTGAACTTGCGGTGGCAAGTTTGGTCGCATTTTTAAATAGTTGGCTTGAAATTTTTGGCGGTTTTTATTTGAACCGACGCCAACTTCTTTATAACTCTGCTTTAGCAATTCCATATTGTTATTGTTCGTTCCGGCAAACAATGTTGCGGGAAACGCGATGCTAAATGCAGTGACCAAAGATATATACAGTTTAAAAGTTCTCACGAAACTTCTCCTTCGACAAAAGCCGTATGACTCACAAATCCATTTGTGATTACATGTTACCAATGGCTATTTGTTTAGGTCCACTGAAACAATAATTTGTGAATCTTGGTCTAGGAGTAAATTTTCATGGTCCAGTTTGGTAACGGAATTACTTCCTGGTTTTACTGAGTAATCGAAGCATTTCCAGGTAAAGCCATACTAACGTCACGAGCAATCCAAAGGCTGCATACCATTCCATGAATTTTGGAGCTCCATTTTCTGCACCTTTTTCGATGAAGTCGAAATCCAGGACCAGGTTCATGGCAGCAATCACAACGATGAAAAGTGAAACGCCAATTCCGATCATGCCGTTTTCGTGGATATAGGGAACTTCCATTCCGAAAAATCGCATTCCCATGTCGATCAAATACACCAGGGCGATACCCCCAGTGGCAGCGACAATTCCTAATTTTAAGTTCTCGGTCACTTTGATGATTCTGGTTTGGTAAGCCACAAGAAGTGCAATGAAAGTTCCCATCGTGCAAAGGATCGCTTGCAATGCGATTCCTGGATATTTCGCTTCGAAGACGGCCGAGATTGTTCCCAGCAAAACACCTTCACCCAATGCGTATCCCGGAGCCAAAAATGGAGCGGTTGTGGGTTTAAAAATAATTACTAAAGATATAATCAAAGTGAATATAATTACGCCAAAATACCAAACCGGAATTTGCGGAGCAACGTCAGGCGCCCAGCCAGTAGGAAAGGTATTTTTCCAAGACCAAAGTGCGGATGCTAAAACCAAACCGATTAGTAAAAAACTTTTTTGAACCGTTCCCGCAATAGTCATTTTCTCGCCGGTGGTTGATAAATTTCTACCAAAATGTTTATCCGAAAGTGCGGGGTTGGAAGTGCGCATTTTTGAAATTCCTTTCAAAGAGGTGGTCTAGCTATGATCATCCCCTTGTTTTTTTCCAAGTCAACGGCAACCGGCGCGACAAACGTCAGGTCGCAAATTGATGCCGGATAACATAAATCAAAAGACATCATTCGGGCGAATATTTAAAATGAAATCACTATGAATCTTAAATCATTATTGGCCATTAAATGGATATGTATATCCTTGGTTGTGTTTTTTGCATTTGATGCGAAGTCCGCATTGCCTTTGGCAAATGGATTCGTTGCGGCTGAAGACTTTGATATAATGAAAAATTTTAAAAATCCGGCACTGTCGCTGCGGCTTACGACTCTTGATTCGGAGTTATCCTACGAAGATCTGACGGAATCTGAAATTAAAACTCTAGCTCCACTGATGAAAACCAGAAAAGAACATGCAAAATTAATTGGGTTAAAATCTTGGACTCCGGGAGACCAAAAGTTAATTGAAGAAGAACGGGGACGCTTCTTTCTTCTTCAAGGACAGTTCGTTGATAGCGACGATAAAACAGTTCACTTTTTAGAAGTGTATTGGGCAGATAAATTAGAATCAAAGCAATATCTGCTGACCTCCGAGGAAAAGCAAATTCCGCTATCAGATTATAAGGTCATTTTTCGTTGATCAAAAAATTCACGCTTTTTATCTTTATCGCAGTATTTGGAGTTAATGCGGTTGGTGCCGAGGTGTGCGCCAGCGAATTAATGCGCTTAAGATTGCCTACTCGAGACTTTCAGGAAACTTGCAAAACTGTGGTAAAGACTGATCCGGTTTGCTTGCGCGTGCCGGAAGAAAAGAGATTAAAGTGTGGGTTAACCCAAGATCAAAATAAAATCCTTTCTACTTCAAATATCGGCACGAAGCTGGGGGCTTGCTTAAAGGCATTCTTTATCGACTCTATGGTCGACCTTGCAAAATTTGTTGGTCATTTATTTATGGAGCTGGGCCGGTATGCTGGCAAAGGAATGACTGATACTTATAAAATCCTAACTGATCCCCAGTACCGCGCCCGCAAATTTGCTGAAGACCAAGCTAGAAACGAAAGACATTCAAAAATTGCCCAAGCGTTTATCAGTCAGTCGGCGGCCAATTTTAGTCGAGAGTTTCCGAAAAATATGGCGAAACATCCATTCGATCCGGCAATGGCCCTAGGGGCGACCTTGTTCACTCCGGTGGTAAACCTAATTACTGATGCGGTAACGGCAATTGCAGAAAATTATTTTGAAGAATTAAAATGTATGAACGGCGAAGCGAAAGCCGCTTCACTTTGTAAAATTGCGGGAACCCTGTTTATGCCTCCGTTGGCAATTTTTACCTTTATGAGAGGCGGTAAGGCTGGTCTCGCACTACTTTCCAAAAATCAACAATTTATTAAAATGCTAGCTAAAACAAAAGCTGGATTTGCCCAAGAAAATCGGGTCGTACGCGCACTCGTGCAAAGAGCTGAAGTGGCCGTTGTCGCAAACAATTCTCGTAGTTCGCTTCAGGCCGCACAAGCTTCCGGTAGAGGAGGGGCGCAAGTAGCTCAGACCGCAGGAAGAGGCGCAGGTCAATTAGCTCGCGCGGTCGCAAAAGATTCTGCGGAGGCCGGTACTGCCGCCCGAACGGGTCGTGTAGCTAATCAATCAAATAAAGACATCGAAGCCATTGCGTTTCGCTTGGACGATTCACAGAGGATTAAAGTTGCAGAACAGGTTTTGGGAAGAAAGTTAACTCTGGCCCAATCAAAAGAGCTCTTGGAAATTCACAATATCGGGGCCGATCGAACGGGTAATTTTACTCGCGATCAAATTAAAGAAAAATTTGATCGGCTACTGGCAATGGGCTTAACGAAACCCGAAGTGGAAGCGGTAATGAGAAACGGTATAGCGGGTACGGCTCCTAATGCTGCAACTCCATTATCTTATGCCGGCGTTCAGTCAAGTACCCAAGCCACTCGAAGCATTGAAACTGCAACGCAAGTGGAATCCTCTATAAATTGGAGTGGAAACGCGCAAGAAATCAGAACCGGTGTCGAGAAAGTAAGCCTGGAGTATAGAACAGCGGCTGCAGAATTAGGGAAGGTCGCTGCCGAATCAGGAAAGCAGAGTGATTATTTAGGATCGATCAGTTCCTACGCGCGAGCAGGGGAATCACAGGGTGCTGCTATTATGGCGCGGAACGCGATCGATAAAGGTGTCATTACGAAAAATAATTTACTTAACAGTTTGCAAATACAATTAGAAGGCGCTCAAAGAAGCGTGGCTTCGGGGAACCAGCTCGCAATGCAAAGACGAGACGTTTTACGAAAATTAATTGGGGATTTAAATCGTTCGGATAGTGGTGCTCCGACAGTTACCGCCGCGGTAAAGACTCAGGAAGCTGTTGCAACCGCAACAAAAGTGGAACAAGCGGCTGCAGCTGGGGCACGAACAGAGTCTGCTCGCCAAGGCACTTCTAATTTTGGTCGCGCAACAAGCAGCGCGGCACGGGTTGAGCCTATTCCAGCGGGAAACTTTAACAGCCAAACATACGCGGCAACATTTAATAGAAGTTTATCGACGACCGGAGAAACCGCGCGCGCAATGACCCAAGAGGCGGCAAAAAACCAAACGAAATTAAATGAATTTGTATCCCAACTTCATCAATTGAATATACATTCATCCAAAGATCCGGCCATCCGAAGAAATTTGGCGGCAACATTGGATGAAATAAATAAACTTCCTCCATCACAACGTGCGCTCTATACCCCGCAAGCAGACATGTTGCGGACGATGAATCGCGCAACCCAAGTCTTCGAACAAACTCCTCAATACTTAGCCCATCAAGGTAAGGTTGATGACGTTGTTAAGTTATATACTGAGAGAATCACCCAACAAGGTTGGTCCAAAGAAACCATACTTGCGGAAGCACGCCGCGAGCGCATGACGGCGCAAATGATGAAGCAATCTATTATCGATAGCGAAAAAAGAACTGCCGCAGCAGCCGTAAGAAACCGTCAACCTGTTCCGAGGCCAATGCCTCAGATGGTAGAACGATGGGCAAAAGATGAAGAGGCTTGGAGTAAAATTATTAAAGCCCTGGAAAAGCCATAAACTGAATTGGTAATAATCCCGCGTTTGCCGTTTCATTAAATTTAGAGATTACAAAGTCTGCCATTTCCGGTGAAGCGAAATCATCTGGTTGATGAATAATAAAAAAGACGTGTTGCAGTCCTTGCGACTGCCATTCGTGTAGTCGATCCGCCCAGGCAGCTGCACGTTCATAGTCTGTGGGATGCAAAGTATTTCCGACAAATCTAATGAATGTATAAGGGGCACTTATTGAGGTGTGGACAACATCCCGGCGTCCCGCCGTATCGGTGATCACTAATCCAATGTGATTATCTTGAAGAAATTTTGTTAAGGCGGGCAGCACGTGGCCTTGATGAAACCAACTGGTATGTCTGAATTCCAAACACAGCGGAAAAGCTTTTGGCCATTTCTGCAAAAAATAAAACAGATCATTTTTGTTTGCATAGGTAAAGTGCGGTGGAAATTGAACAAATGTGGGGCCTAAATTTTCACCGAAGAATTCCAGGGATTGCCACCATTCTTTTAAAGCGGCTTCATCGGCCATTCCCATCAACGAATGGGAAATTTCCTGTAATAACTTTGGGCAAAAAATAAAATCTTTTGATACTTGGGATTTCCACTGGGAAACTTGGGCTTCCGTGGGAATACGATAGTGAGTTGTATTTAATTCGATGCAATTAAAGTTCTTCGCATAATGGGTCAAAAATTCTGTGGGCTTGGTTCCCGGAGGATATATTTTTCCCAGCCATTGTTTATGGCCCCAAGCAGGCGCGCCGATGTGAAATTTTGCTTTTCCAGTGGCATTCGGTAGGGATTTTAGAAAATCCAAATTCAACGGATCATCTGCGGGTAGATTCCAACTTACATTTTCAAGCGACGATAGTTTTCCAAATTCCACGGGCTTAAATTAAATGGCTTGAAGTTTATTTACTAGTAGCGATGCAGCTAACGGGAATTAAGACCGCGCTTCAAGGCAGTAGCCACTGCCGTAAACGGTACGAAGATCTGCATCGGTTCCTTGCAATTTTTTACGCAAGGAAGTGATGTGCGGATCAAGTGCGCGAGGTGATGGTTTTTCATCGCCCCAAATATAATCTTCGATATCTTTTCTTAAGATTATTTCGCCTAAGCTTCTGGCAAGCAAACTTAGGATTTTAAATTCAACGTGGCCCATGTCTACGGCATGATCACCATTCATTACTTCATGATCAGTTAAATGAATTGATAGTTTTCCAATTTGAATTACCGGTGCAACGTCTTTTTGGACTTGCGAAAGGCGCTTTATTTTTGAACTCATGCGGGCAAGCAGTTCATCGGCACGGAATGGCTTATTGATGTAATCATCTGCGCCCGCTTCGAATGCCTCAATTCGTTTATCGATTTGATCCAAAGAAGTAACCATCAAAGTTGGAATTCCGGTTGTTCGAAGATCTTCACGAAGAATGCGGCAGGTTTCAGCGCCGCTGATTCCTGGCATATTAAAATCTAGCAAAATAACATCTGGTTTAACCTGACGGGCCATATCGATGCCGGCAGCTCCGGTTGGAGCTTCGAAAACCTGATAGTTTTCCGCTAAAATTGTTGTCAAAAGCTGACGAACATCGGGATCATCATCAATTAACAAAACTTTGCTTTTTTTAACTTCCATTTATAATACCCGCGAATAGTAAAAGACGGCCGAACATACTGTATACAAATCATATTAGGGCCACGACGTGTATATCGCAAGACCCCGTACGGAACTATCTTTAATTCTTCTCAATTCTAGAAATTCGTCCGAACAGGATTGGAACCAATGTTAAAAAATTTTCTGATTTAATGCGGTAAAAATAGGCTTCAGTTCGTTATTAAGTACCAGACGTCTAAACCAAAGGCACCGTTTTACGTTTGGAAAGGTTCAGTGCTGATCCCGTAGATGCAAGGATAATGAAAATGACCGCAATCCACTGAGCCAACGCCAAGTGTTCTTGCAAAAATATAAGGCCCATCAGTGCTGCCACCGCGGGCTCGACACTCATCAAAATTCCGAACGTCTTTGTTGGAATTTTCTTTAGACCAATCATTTCCAATGTGTAAGGAATTGCGCTGGAAAATATGGCAACTAAAATTCCAATGGGTAGATATTTGGAATTAAAAAGTTCTGCACCTGAATGAGCAATGCCAAAGGGCAATGCAACAAGAGTAGCTATCAGCATTCCATAGGAAGTGATTTTTCCTCCGGTAATAGTGCTGCCACCTTTTTGACCGAACACGATATAGCAAGCCCAGAAAAATCCGGCTCCCAGGGCAAGAGCTACACCTAATGGATCAACTGGGACACTTTTTTCTGAAACAGGTAATATTAAAATAATTCCTGCAACCGCCAAAAAAGCCCAAACAAAATCCAAGGCTTTTCGAGAAGACCAAAGTGCGACGGCAAGTGGACCGGTAAATTCGACTGCAACTGCAATTCCTAAAGGAATTCTTTCCAATGAAAAATAAAAAAGTAAATTCATCGCACCTAAGCTGAGTCCGTAAAAAATAATCCACCGGTATTCGAGTCGCGAAATCTTCCCGCGCCACGGTCGAAAAATACAAAATAAAATTATAGTGGCAAATAGTAAGCGTAAGGTCGTCGTTCCTTGGGCGCCAAGAAATGGGAAAAGTTGTTTTGCGAGGGAAGCTCCGTACTGAATCGAGAGCATCGCGATAATCACGTATGTTATATAGATCATGAACAAAAACTTTCTGCTAAGAATCTCGAAATCAAGTGTAGGTGAGTTTCTAGTTTTGAGGCAACTGCTGTATAAACAATGTTCGAAAATTAATGATCCCGCTGCGAAGAACTAATAGACATTGATCACTTAGTAACCAAATCCCAAATTGACTCAACAAGAAGCCATTTATTTCCAGTAGGGGCTATGATTTGGACTTAAGGCTCCGATAAATAATCATGAGTCTAAAGTTTCGACCAGAATCACAACTATATACAGTGCCAGCTCGATGTAGTGGGGTCGACACGACGAAAAGAAGGCTACGGTATTGCAACTCAAATAAAGACAGGGGGTTACAGGATGAGCGTTAGAATTCTTACTGTCTTATTATTATCCGCACTATCCTTTTTACTTCCTGTGGCCAATGCACAAATAGCAACAAACTCTGATCGTGAAGAAGCAAAATGGCTTCTGGAGCGTTTAACCGGAGTAAAATGGCGCGGCAAAGATCCGGTACTTGAAGAAGTGACGAGGTTAATAAAGTTAGGTCAACGTAAACAAGCTGCCCAACTTGCTACTCAGCAGCCGCAGTTTTTAAACGTATTGGTAAAGCAGTTCGCTTTGCAGATGTCGACGCAAGATGAAACTCGAAGAATTCCTTTAAATGATTTTGCGGCCATGGTGATGGGTCACACCCGTGACGGTGGCGATGCGCGTGAACTTTTGTACGGAAACTTTTCTTATAAAGGTGATCCCGAACAGTTCGGAAGCTATCGAATCCAAAATAATGCTGTAGATGATATTGGATTATCTAATGATCATTACGACTCGCTTGAAAGCAGCGGTATCGATGTAGGAAAAGTTTTAACCAGAATTGATGAGCAAATGTTGATCGTGAACATGAACGGGGCAAACATTTCCCGTCAAAACCCTGACCCAGCCGGGCTATTAACTTCACGTGCTTGGGTTCAGGCGCATGCGGTTGCAGGTACCAATAGAAGATTAGTTGAATATACCTTTCGACAATTTATGTGCGTGAAAATTGAAGAGTGGGCAGATCCATTGGCAAACGAAGCACGAATCGGGCGTGACATTGATCGTTTTCCCGGTGGAGACAATAAAGTTTTTCAAAATACTTGCCGCGCATGTCATACAGTAATGGATGGTTTTCGTGGTGCCTTCGCTAATTTGGATTACAACGGACGGCCTACCAACTCAACATTTGGAAATACAACCGGTGCCGATAAAAATTTAGTAGTTAATAAAATGAATAAGAATGAAAAAGTTTATCCAGGAGGGTACGTCACAGTTGATAACTCATGGGTCAACAATGCGGACCGTCCCGGAAACAGCGCGCTTTTTGGCTGGAGAAAGCCGGCATCAGGCGAAGTTACTCATGGAAGTGGAATCGCCCAGTTTGGCCGATTAGTCGCAAACTCTCAGCGTTTCAGCCAGTGCATGGCACAAAGAGTTTTTGATTCAGTTTGTAAGAAGCAACTTACTCCGACAGAAAAAGCAGCGATGCTTGTCAGATTGGGAAGCCAGTTCGAACAAAATGGTTATAGTTTGCGTAAGCAATTTATTACCACAGCAACGGATGTCCAATGCAAATAACAAATAGAAAAAAGATTTTAAACTTTTTAATTCAGGTAACAATTTTTACCTCTTTACCGCTATTCGGATTTAACTGTATGGACATGGGGCCGTTGCTTCGCCAGCCTGCCACTGAATTTAAATCCTTAGCCGATACTGGTCGTATCGAAAATGTAATTCCTCTCGAGGATTACACTGCACAAACAGAATTTGGTTTTCAACCGAAAGCTGTGCCCGCGCTAATGAATTTTAACCAAATCTATCATGCAATGTTAAACCTAACGGGGCAGACCAGCTCTGGACTCGACTCTGAAGCAGGACGAACTTACGTTTCCGTTCGAGGCTCATTAACAGATGCGTCCGATATAAATGAAGTTACCGGGTCAGGAATTCTATCTACAAACACTTTAGCGGGCGAAGTTTGTAATTCACTTTTGAACAAAGAATCAAGATTGATGGCGGCCCAGAGAACATTTTTTCCAGCAATCATGTTTAATCGTGGTCTGGAAACTGTTACTAACGGAGTAACGACGGTCAACATGACCGAAGCAGTTTATTTAACTGCAGCTAGTGAAATGGCGCTCAATTTTTGGGATCGAAGTATGACTGCGGAAGAGACGGCACTTTTTACAGCCTTTAGAAATGATTATTTCGCAGGACTTACGGCAACGGAACGGGCAGCAGCAAAAGAAACTAAGGGGATTTTGCTTGGTACCTGCGTTGTTATGCTTTCGGCAGTAGAGGACTTTACGTACTAGGAATTAATTGAGGGGTGTTCGGTGAAAAAGAACAAAAAAGAAATTCCAATGTGGGCACAAACTGGTCATGCAAAACCAGTTACTCGTCGTGATTTTCTTGCGCACGGAATGATTCCTTTTGCAGCTTCGGCGGCAATTCCAAATTGGTTACAATTAATTGCTGGACCGCAAGCTGAAGCCCAAACCTCAACTTGTCCACCGGTTTCGAATGTTCCTTCGACAATGATTCCTTTTATTAGTTTAAATTTAGCTGGTGGCGGAGCCATGGGAAGTAATTATGTCCCTATGGATGCAGGTGGAAATCCTTTACCGTCATACAGCAAGATGGGTCTTGGCGATGGTCAAGTACCTTTAGAGCGAGAGTTCGGCGGAGTTCCTTTTGCAGGAATGAGCAGCGGAGTATTAATCAGCAAAATGTTAGAAGGTATTCGCTCGGTTACTACTCAAACAACTTTGGATAGAACTGCTTTCGTCTCTTTTTGTGTACGCGCACGTGACGATTCCGGTGAAAACCCATTTGATATTTCAGGCATGGTTTATAAAGCAGGCCTTAAAGGGATGCAGCTTCCAAACTTAGGGATGGTTGCAAATCGTACCGGCATTCGTCATGCAGAAGCCCTAGTAAGACCCCCGACTCCACTGGTTGTGTCCAGCTTTCAAGACATTGCTAACTCGTTGGGGTTTGGCGCGGCGATAACAAATAATTTATCCGAGCCACAAAGAAATCGATTGGCAAAAATGATAACGGAACTAAATGGTTCACAGGCTCGCAGATTAGCTACGGTAAATAAAGCTGCCGATATGACAAAACTTCTCGAGTGCGCAGGAATCCGAAATGAAGGATTAGTTGCGGCTGGAACCGGTGCCGCAAATCCTGTGACAAATCCATTGCTAAAAACATTATGGGCACTTGATCCGGCCAGAACAAATTCACAAGAATATATTTTTGGATCCCTAGTTTACAATTCTTTAACTGGCAACGCCGGCTCAGTTGGGCTTGTGATGGGTGGATTTGATTACCACAATAATACTCGCACGACGGGAAACGCTGCGGATTTAGGCGCGGGAAAAACTATCGGTCGAATTTTGGAGTCAGCTGCAATTTTAAATAAAAGAGTTTGCCTCTATGTAACAACGGACGGGGGCGTGGTCTCCGAGGAATCCGAAACTGATCGTCAATCACCGTGGAAGAGTGATCGCGGTTCAACTGGAATCGCCTACATGCTTTCATTTGAT
>JAZKJI010000067.1:0-2405 GCA_040384405.1 Bdellovibrionota bacterium | reverse complement strand
ACTGGTACTGTCGTTCTTTGTTTTTAAAAAAAACCCAGAACTATTTATCCTTGCAGAGCTAGTTCTATTAATTACAGCCGTTGTTTCTTGGCAATTGTATAAACAAATGCTGCAACCGCTGGACACGCTGGTTCAAGGAATCGAAGCCATTAAAAGCAAAGATTTTACTATTAATTTCTTACCCACCGGAACGCCGGAGATGGACCGCTTAATTGAGGTATTCAATGCCATGATGGGCGAACTAAAAAATGAAAGGGCTATTCAACAGCAGCAACATTTTTTTCTAGACAAGCTCATTCAAGCCTCACCAACGGGTATCCTCATTCTAGATTTTGACGAAAACATCCACCACGCCAATTTAAAGGCCTGTGCACTTTTACAGCTTGCGGAGCAGGCGCTATTAAAGCAACCGATAGCCCAAATTGAACATCCCGTGTTGCGAGAGATCGCCGGACTTTTGCCAGGGTCAGCAAAAATGATTTCCCTTGATGGTGTACACATGTACAAGCTACAGCGCTCGGAATTCATCGACCGTGGTTTTAGTCGTTCTTTTGTGATGATCGAGGAGCTGACCGCCGAAATTTTAGCTGCCGAAAAGAAAGCTTACGGTAAAGTAATCCGCATGATGGCCCATGAAGTGAACAACACCGTGGGGCCGGTGAATTCGATTATCGATACGGCATTAAAAACAAATGGACTTTGGACCCCTACGCATGAAACGTTGAGACAGGCCTTGGAAGTCGCCTTCCAACGCAACCAGCATATGAATTCATTTATGCGGGATTTTGCCGATGTCGTACGCCTGCCCCTACCTAAAAAAACTTCGGTCAACTTGACCCAAATCCTCCATGAGGTTTGTGCCTTAATGCAATTTAAAACCGGCGATGCAAAGATCCAACTAATCCCCCAGCTTCGGGAACAGGATTTTGAACTACAGGCCGATCGCCAACAGCTTGAACAGGCGCTGATTAACATTATACAAAACGCTTTTGAATCCATTCAAAATAATGGCACAATTGAACTCGTCTTACACCCAGTATTACGGCGCTTAGAAATCATCGACAGCGGAGCCGGCATCTCCAATGAGCACGCCGAAACGCTTTTTAGTCCATTTTTTAGTACCAAGCCTAACGGAAAAGGAATTGGACTTACTCTGGTTAAAGAGATCCTTTTAAACCACGACTTCAGCTTCTCGCTGAAAACCACGGCGCCGCAGAGAACTGTTTTTTCGATTGAGTTTGGTGGGGAGAGGGTTTAGGGAAGGGTTAATGGCGGCATCCACTAATGGAGAATAATCCATCAATATAGATTCCTCGATATGAGAGGATTGATAAAAAAATTGGAATAAAAAAAAGCTTCAGCTTCCGCTAAAGCTTTGTGTATCGATCAGAAGGATTATTTTGAACATTTAAATCGCTTCTTATAGATAATTAGACCCTTGTTCATGACACTGCGTTGAAAAAATCTAACACCCTTTACCCCCACTTTCGTTGACAACACTAATGATATTTAATCATGATTTTTAAAACCTTTGGCTTACGAAAAATTATTGTGCCAAAGTCAAGCTTTTAATCAAAAAATATAACGATTGTGAATAAAATCACATCAACAATTAATCTCGCTACATTATTTAATATTTGTGCATTCTTCATATGGGTTCTGAATTTAATTATCGGTAAACGCACGGTTAGAGCCATGGTTGGGGAATATCCAAAAAGTGGCCACCTCTTTTTTTCCAAAGTGGCCACATCTAACGCTTCAAACTGGCCACTCTATTTCGGTTAAAAGTGGTCAATCGGCTGATTTTAAGACGTTTTAAGGCTCTGAGAGTTTCTTTTGGGATGATGGGCTGGATGGTGGGACGATGGTGAATCTGGCCGCCTAAAATCACCTAAAACCGGCGAAGTCCTGTTCGTTATGCTGAGTTCCTTCTACGGTCTAGTGGTTAGGGATTAAAGGATGCTGATAGGGCCTTTTACGGAGCAAAAGCAACCTGATTAGGATGGGATAGTAAGTGGTGAGGGGAGGCTTTGAAAAGTCATCGAAGCAGGAAGGTAGGTAAAGGTTAGGATGCCTTGACTATAAAGGTCTCCATTGGGCTGGACAGTTTGGAATGAAATGGAGTGGCTACTTTTACCGTAATCTACAAAGTAGTTACAATTTCGATAGACCCGACTACCTGGCATTGGAACAATTCATCAAAAAGCATAAAGGAAAATGTCAGTACTTAATCGTATTAGACCATGATCGTTTTAGTAGAAACCTTCCAGAGGCATTGTTAAAAATTGAGGAACTTGAACGGAAATATAAAGTCACTGTTCTTTCCACAAATGAAAGGATTGACCTTGACACATCAGATCCTGACGTCTTTATGAAACGTGCATTTGATTATCTAATTGCAAATC
>JAZKJI010000066.1:3301-12490 GCA_040384405.1 Bdellovibrionota bacterium | reverse complement strand
GTGGTACGACCACGTTGGAGCGGCAGCGAGGAAGCTCCAACGCAGTCAGCTGGTCACTAAGCAAAATCGTCCCCCCCTCCCCTCGAGAAACGCTGTGTGCTAGCGTCGGAGTCGTGATGCCAATGTCGCAAAAGCCGTGCTAGAGTGATACCCATCGCACTACTCGCAAGGGAGACTCTCGATGATTCCATTTAAGCGTCGGCATATTGGTCCTGATTCTGGTGATGTTTCGGCTATGCTTAAGACTCTTGGGTTTTCTAC
This sequence comes from Bdellovibrionota bacterium, assembly GCA_040384405.1. GTDB lineage: Bacteria > Bdellovibrionota > Bdellovibrionia > Bdellovibrionales > Bdellovibrionaceae > JAZKJI01. Next base: position 12,229 of record JAZKJI010000066.1, on the reverse strand, counting down.
TTTGGATGAGATGGCTCGGCAGGTAATTCCTAAAACTATTCGTACTGAAAAGCTTCCGGGACTTGGTGAAGCATTAAGTGAATTTGAATTACTTAAATATCTTAAAAATATGATGAGCCAAAATAAACTTAATCGCTCACTTATTGGCCAAGGATATTACAACACCATTACTCCGACTGTTATTCAGCGGAATATATTTGAAAATCCGGTTTGGTATACTGCTTATACTCCTTACCAACCAGAGATCGCTCAAGGCCGGTTGGAAGCGCTATTAAATTTTCAAACGATGGTGACGGATTTAACCGGGATGGAAATTGCCAATGCTTCACTTCTTGATGAAGGAACAGCTGCTGCGGAAGCAGTTAATATGGCCCATTCACTTTCTAAAACTGATAGTAAACGATTTGTTGTTTCCCCTTTGGTGCATCCGCATGTGTTGGAAGTTTTGAAAACTCGGACCGAGCCTTTGGGTTTGGAAATGGTTATTGAAAATCCCGAGACCTATAATTTTGCGCAAATTCCTTTTGCAGTCGTTGTTGGTTATCCTGATACCCATGGAAATATTCATTCTTGGAAAGAACTTTCTGATAAAGCACATAAGAATCAAAGTTTCGTCATTGCTACGACTGATTTAATGGCTTTAACATTACTGACTCCTCCGGGCGAATGGGGTGCAGATATCGTTGTCGGAAATTCGCAGCGCTTCGGAGTTCCATTGGGATTCGGTGGGCCCCATGCGGGATTTCTTGCTACCAAAGATCAATTTAAGCGACAAATTCCTGGGCGCCTTGTTGGTGTTTCAGTGGATAACCAAGGACAGCCCGCTTTGCGTCTAGCATTGCAAACTCGTGAGCAACATATTCGCCGGGAAAAAGCGACTTCCAATATTTGTACGGCCCAAGTTCTTTTGGCCAATATGGCCAGCATGTATGCCGTTTATCATGGACCAAAAGGCTTAAAGGAAATTGCAGAACACATCCATAACTTAACAATTGATTTGGCTGCCCGCTTAAAAAGTATGGGTTACGAATTTTCCCATAAAACAGCATTTGATACTTTAACTATCAAGACTCCGAAGGCTAAGGCCATTTATGCGGAAGCTTTGAAGCACGAAATTAATCTTCGATTAGACGATGCAAATCACATCGGCCTTTCACTGGATGAAACTTGTGACCAACAAACTGTGGATACCTTATCTGAAATTTTTGGTGCTTTCGCGGATTCTTCGAAAGCTCATCCTGCCTTAGGTAAAGCAACGATTACTCCATTGATCCCTACTGAACTTTACCGGAAGTCGGCATATCTAACTCACCCGGTGTTTAACACTCACCGTAGCGAGACTGAATTACTTCGCTACATTCATATGTTGCAGAATAAGGATATAACCTTAACTCACTCGATGATTCCGCTGGGCTCTTGTACGATGAAGTTAAATGCGACATCAGAGCTTGCTCCGGTTTCATGGCCTGAAATCAGTTCATTACATCCATTTACTCCGCTTGATCAGTGCCGTGGTTATATCCAACTAATTAAAGATCTTGAGGATAAACTTTGTAAGATCACTGGATTCTCCGCGATCTCTTTGCAGCCTAATTCAGGCGCACAAGGTGAATTCGCAGGTTTACTTGTGATCAGAAAATATTTTCAATCACGCAATGAGGCTCACCGGGATATTTGTTTAATTCCGGCATCAGCTCACGGAACCAATCCTGCTTCTGCGGTCCTTGCCGGAATGAAGGTTGTCGTTATTAATTCCGACGATAACGGAAACATTGATATCGGTGATCTAAAAGCAAAAGCCGAGCTTCATAAAAATAATTTAGCGGCGCTGATGGTTACTTATCCATCGACCCACGGGGTATTTGAAGAAGGTATCGTTGAAATTTGCGAGATCATTCACAAAAATGGCGGCCAAGTTTATATGGACGGCGCAAATTTAAATGCACTTGTTGCGGTAGCAAGACCCGGTGAATTCGGTCCCGATGTATCACACATGAACTTACATAAAACATTTGCGATTCCCCACGGTGGTGGTGGACCAGGTGTTGGCCCAATTGGTGTGCGCGCCCACCTAGCTCCGTTTCTTCCGACCCATTCAATTGTTAAAGAAGCCGGTCCATCTACTGGCGTTTCTGCAGTCACCTCTGCTCCGTGGGGAAGTGCCAGCATATTACCAATTTCTTGGTCTTACATTACCATGATGGGTGACGAAGGCTTACGTGAAGCAACGTTAGTCAGCATTTTAAGTGCTAACTACTTGGCAAAAAAATTAGAAGACCACTATCCGGTCGTTTACCGCAGCCGCGAAGGACTAGTTGCCCACGAATGTATTATCGATATTCGACCGTTTAAGAAAACCGCTGAAATTGAAGTTACCGATATCGCCAAAAGATTAATGGATTATGGTTTTCATTCACCGACTATGTCTTGGCCGGTGGCGGGTACTTTGATGATCGAGCCTACGGAATCAGAAAGCAAAGCTGAACTAGATCGCTTTATTGATGCGATGGTCGCGATCCGAAACGAAATTCGTGAAATTGAAAACGGAAAAGCAGATCGCGCAGATAATCCGTTAAAACATGCTCCGCACACCGCGCGGGTTTTAATGGCTAACGAATGGCCCCATAAATATTCCCGTGAAAAAGCGGGCTATCCATTACCGTGGATAAAAAATAATAAAATCTTTCCCGCGGTTGGACGCGTGGATAATGCCCATGGTGACCGTAACCTTGTTTGCAGTTGTCCACCCATAGAGTCCTACGGAAGCTGAGGTCATATTGGCAGAGATCGGCCGCATTAAAGTTCTTCTGATTCGTCTGGATAAAATCGGAGATCTGGTTTGCACTCTGCCCGTTGACGAAGTTCTGGATCCAAAAAAATACGATGTAACTTGGGTAATTCAAAAAGGGCTGTCCATTTTGCCCACTCACAGCGTTCCACCGCGGAAATTTATTGAAGTCGATAAATTAAACCGTCAAGAAACCACCGAAGTTTTAGATTTATGGATTTCAGAAAACAAACCAGGCGTTGCCGTCAGCTTTAATGCCCCTTGGTGGATTAATTTTTCGCTCTGGAAACACAAAATCCCATGGCGGGGCGGAGTCAAAAGCCAATGGCATAGCTTCCTGTTTTTAAACCATGCCCTTCGCCAACGCAGATCCCAGGCGGTCCGCCACGAAGCCGATTATAATCGCGAATTACTTGATCCAATCTCACAAAAGATATTAGTTACTCCAACTTTAAAACTCCAAAGTACCATCGAAGAAACAAAATCTTTTGAGGAAAAATTTCCAGCACTAGCAGTTCCCTTTGTGGTTGTGCATCCCGGTATGATGGGATCAGCTTTAAACTGGCCGACGGTAAAGTACATGGATTTTATCGCGCAGCTCTCTAAAGAAATTACGGTAGTAATTACCGGAACTAAATCTGATGATCTTTACACTATTCCGGTCGTCAACGGATTAACCGCGCAAGGTTTTGAAATTTCGGTATTGGGTTCTGAAGCTCAAGCCTCTAATCCCCTTTCCTTAAGAGATTTAGTTAACCGCAGTCCTAATACTGCTTTGATTATCGATGCCCGTTACAAGTTTAGCTTGGAAGAAATGCTGGTGTTGCTGGCGAAAGCCACCCATGTCTATGCACCCAGTACCGGGGTTCTTCATTTAGCCGCATCAGTTGGAACTAACACGACCGGTTTTTATTCTCCGATCCAAGTCCACAGATCCGAGCGCTGGGGAGCCCGCGCGGCTGGAAAAAATATCTCCGTAAATATCACTCCCGATGTTCCGTGCCCGGCCGATCACAAGTGCCACGGGCCCGCATGCATTTATTTTAATTGCATGAACAGAATTGCGCCCATGACCAATAATCAAGAATTGAAATCAAATCCTTCTTTAGATAATGCATGAAATTTCAAGATAACTTCGACCTTACTCAATTTCTGAAAAGTAATTTCCAACTTCCCACGGATTTAGAAAGTTTAAGGGGCCGTGAAGCCCGCAAAGTGGCGGATTCCATTCTACGCCTTTCTGATTTTTATATCGAAGATCAAAAAAATACGACGCCTTCCACCCCGTGGAAAGAAAACTGGGCAATTGAAGCGTATAGTGCGTACTTCCTTCCCCTTAATTTACAAAGGGCACGCAGGGTCGTCGAAAAAGGATTGGAAGTTGGATTCTTCGAGGGCTTAGAAAAATTTGTGGATTTCGGCTGCGGTCCCGCAACGGTAAGTTCCGTGTTAAAAGATCTCCACGCTTGGAAAGAGTTTTATTTAACAGATATATCGGCTGCGCCCGTTGAAAAACTGGCTCCAAAATTCTTGCCAAATTTTTCCACTACCTGGAAGCCCGCACTAATAAAAGGTTCGACCAGCCTGGCCGTATTTTCCTATGTCATAAATGAATTAGGTACGATTCCGTCTTGGGCACTAGAGTGCGAAGCTATAATGATCATTGAACCATCGACTTCAGTGCAAGCCCGCCGATTGATGGAGATGCGAAAATTATTATTAGCAAATGGTTTTCACTTGTGGGCGCCTTGTACCCATCATCAGGAATGCCCGCTCTTAAAAAATTCAAAAACAGATTGGTGTCACGATGCTGTTATGACCGAAAGACCCCAATGGTTTTTAGAAATTGAAAATTATTTGCCCATGAAAAATGAACGAATCACTTTTAGTTATTTGTTAGCCCGTAAGACCCCGCCAAAAACCAGGGCTCGTGGCCGCATCGTCGGGGATTTGTTAAAAGAAAAAGGCAAGCGCCGCCAGATGTATTGCGAAAGTGAAGATCGAATATTTTTGTCTTGGTTAGACCGCCATTACTCTCCGAAAGCCCCGGTAGGCTATGAAAGGGGGGATTTAATCGCGGAATTACCCCCACACGAAAAGGTCAGCAATGAGTACCGCATTCTGGAACCCGTGAACAAATTATCCGATTCCTAGAGGGGAAAACCCTGAATCCTTCAAGGATTTTCAATTTTCTATCATGATATCCCGTACCAATGCCAAAAAATCATCCCATCGCTTGACCCGTTCCAAGGATTATCCAATATTCCCCGGGTATCACAATTCAAAGGAGATATTATGAATTTACGCTCTCAATTCGTGGCGATGGTTATTACCCTTGTCAGCGCACTAAGCTTTGGTAACGAGTTAACTTATGTAGCTGGTCCCCATGCAATCGCATTTAGAATCAGCGTGATTAAGTTTACTGCATGTAACTTGAACCAAGTTTTAGATTTAAACGTATTTTATCTTGATAGAGCATTGGTATTAGAAGATGTGACGTATGACCAATCTAATCCCCGTCCACGTTATCCTCTAAATCACGCATGTACTCTTAAAGGTGGAACACCAAACATCGCAGCTAACCCTGGCCAAGCTTACCGAATTGAACCAGATGCTGGAATTCAAGTAGTTCAAATTTTTGAAGTACGTCGTGATGGACAAAGCTACCCAGTTCCACAACTTCAAGGCGGCTACCCAACTCAACCGCAATATCCAACACAGCCTCAATATCCAACTGAACCTCAGTACCCAAATTATCCAACTCAAGATCCTACGTATCCTCAATACCCGAACTACCCAACTCAAGATCCGACTCAGCAAAATCCGGGTTACCCAAATTATCCATCACAGGATCCAACTCAGCAAAACCCAGGATACCCTAACTATCCATCTCAGGATCCAACGCAACAAAATCCGGGATACCCTAACTACCCAACTCAAGATCCAACGCAACAAAACCCAGGATATCCTACCTGCCAAAATCCAAAGGATTGCCCAAAGGGAACCACTGTTCCAATGCCGCCACCACCGCCTCCAAAACCAAGCTTGATATAAGTTTGAAACGAAAAAACCCTTCCGAAAGAAGGGTTTTTTTATGCTTGGAATTTGAGAATAAAAATTTTATCGAGGTTTCAAGAAAATTTATTTCTTTTTCTTTTTCTCGGTGGCAACAGAATGGCAAAGAATATCCTGCGGAGTATCTACCCCAGGAAAAACATAGAAATCATTTTCGGCCCCATCAAACGCAACGACAACATCAAAATTCTTGCTTCGATTGCCTTTAAGCTTACATAAATTCCGTTCACTATTTCCAATCATAACTGTTTCACAACGATAGGTACGGTCATTCAAAACTAATTTTCCATCGTCTTTACCCACGTAAGCTTCACCATCCAAGATATAAGAACAAGAGGCCGTCGCCGGTCCTTCAGCATTGCTGACTTTACGTTTTGGTTCTTTAGCTTGGGAGAGGGTAGAGACAAGTAAAATACTGGTTAGGATCATTGTGAATTTCATTGGGGCCTCCGGTTTTTAATCTTAGGAAAGGAGGGGAATAGTTGTCTAGCTTTCTCGGTGATGCAGGACCGCCTTTGATTCAGTTGTCGACATTAGCATTGGCATTAGCATTAGTCTCAGTCTAGTCGGCAGTGGGGAGTTTTGAGGATTTTTTTAAATGAGAGACTTGCGCTCTAAAGGTTAACTAAAAACTGAAGACCAGACTAAAACTAATGCTAATGCTAATGCCAATGTCGACAACTGAACTAAGCCTATACCTGGTGCAGGAGTCGAACCCGCATCAATCACCCTGTTAGCGCTTTTAGGCAAAGTGTAAACAAACTAGTCACCCCTCCCTCCTCAAAACCATTATAAAAAAACCAGCGCAGGCGAACCTATTGCTTTATTGAATGTTAAGTCTTGGAGGCTATATGAATTTAAGAAAACTGACGTCAACATCATTAGCGGTAATTGGAATGCTTCAATCCTTTATCCCTACTGCGGCCCGCGCCCAAGCGGTTGAGAGACCACCACAATATGTTTTACTAGCATTTGATGGTTCTTATAATAATGACGTTTGGGAGTCTTCTCGCGCATTTAGCACTAAGAAAAAAGCTCAAGGTGTGGATGTTCGTTTCAGTTATTTCATTAATCCGGTTTATTTACTTTGGAAATGTCCTGCTGCGAGCACGACTTGTAAACCACCTCCATATACTCGTTCTGATTATTACAATCCTCCGGGCTATCGCTCCGAGCGCGATGCTTCTGGTAAAGTTATCCAAGTTAAAAACGTTGGTTCTGCTATTGGTTGGGGAGATAACGACAAAGATATCTCTTGGCGCATTGAGAATATGAACAATGCCTTTACTGAAGGCCATGAAATCGGTTCGCACGCGGTTGGACACTTTGATGGATCTTCTTGGTCATACGAAGACTGGAAGTCCGAGTTCAATCAGTTCTATTCTATATTAGATAAAGTTTTTGAAATTAATAAAATTTCTCCAACTGCGCTTTACCCACAAGGTCTTGCATTTAGAAATGACATCGTTGGATTTAGAGCACCGGTATTGGGATTCAGCCCGGGAATGTACCAAGCACTTCCTGAGTTTGGTTTGAAGTATGATACTTCTCAACAAGATCAACCGACTTATTGGCCACAAATGAATAAGTATGGCACTTGGAATTTTCCTTTAGCTGGAATTTCCCGTCCTGGTTCTGCCCGAACAACACCAAGCATGGATTACAACTTTTGTTATGTTGATTCTGCAGCCCTTTTACAAACTGATCCAGGTTTGATGTCTTATAAAGTTCCAGGTGAAAAAGCGAATACAAACCGTGAGTGCTTAAACACAGTTCGTCCAGAACAAAAAGTTGCTTTGAAGAAAAACATGATGACCATGTACATGAACTACTTCAACAACAACTATTACGGAAACCGCGCGCCTGTAAGTATCGGTCACCACTTTTCTCGATGGGTGAGCGGGGCTTACTATGAAACATTTTTTGAATTTGCAGAAAAAGTTTGCGGACTTCCAGAAGTTAAGTGCGTTACTACAAAAGAATATATGGAGTTCATGAATTCAACTCCAAATTCAGTTGTTCAAGCTTACCGCTCAGGAGCTTTTGCTAAACTTCCGCGTCCTAAGTCATCAATTGCCCCTAAGAGTTTAGACTTGTCCGCTCAAGTTGTAGTTGAAAATAATCAATTGGTTTTAAAAACTACTGGAAGGGACACGGCATTACGTGGAATCAATAAGTCGATATACATCGGTACAACTAAGATTCATGCCGACCGTATCAGCTTATCGCAAGCACGTGCATTAGCAAAACCAGATTCAGACCTTTCTATTGCGATTCGCGGAGTTGTTTACAATCGCCAAGGGGAAGAGATTCAGTCTGCGACTCACCGTTTAGAAAAAGTTGGCACAGCTAACGAAATCTTAAGTAGCGAGAGCGTTGAACAAAAAGCAATTAAAGGTCACATGACCGAGGCGCACACTAATGAAGTTGATTTCGACGAAACTAATTCAGAAACTTTTGGTCACTAGTCTCTGCCTGGCTGCTGTAGCCTGCGGAAACAATCCACAAAGTAACACCATTTCTCCCTCTGCCGAAACAGAGGGAGTTGTGTATGGTGGTAATTCGATGAAAGAAATCGACAACGATGCAAAAGTTCGTATGAACTTGGCATCGGTCGCCGCTATTTTTGATAATAAAGATATTTCGATCAATGCAGGCAAAGTTGTATTCAATGATACAACGGTCGAAGAAAAATTCGGAATTTGCCCGGGCTTTAAACTAAACCAACAAATTTCACCTGCTCACTGCACTGGTACTCTGGTTGGCCGAAATGTTATCCTAACCGCTAAGCATTGCGTGAACATGGATTTATCTTGTGCCGACATGAGTGTTGTCTTTGGATTTGAATTCAAAACTATCAATGGAAACGGTAAGCAATCAAACATTCCGGCAAAAAATGTCTATAAATGCCAAGCAATCCAACTCGATAAAAACGTAGATGCGGCAAGAATCATTTTAGATCGAAACGTCAGCTACGATATTCCTTTAGTTCGCCAAGGAGTTTTAACGGATAAACCAGGCGCGATTGTTGGGCGCATGGTTCGCCGATTGCAAGCACTGGTTTC
>JAZKJI010000066.1:2582-3291 GCA_040384405.1 Bdellovibrionota bacterium | reverse complement strand
GAAAAAAGCCGAAGGCATTATCCGATCCTATGATCCGAAGACAGGTTTTTATAAAACCACACTTGATGTATTCGAACGAAATTCAGGCTCGCCTGTATTTATGGAAGACCAATTATTTTTAGGAATTTTGTCTGAAGGCGAAGGCGATTTCGAAGACGACACGATCAATAACTGCTTCCGCATAAAATATTGCACCGATAAAGGCTGCCTGGGCGAAACTGTGATTCCACGAACAAAAATGGAAGTAATGAGTCGTCCAACGTTGGCTCCAATCAACAGCAAACCTGCTTGGGGCGCACAGCAAGTTCGTAAGCGATAATCCCCACAATAATTATGATTCGCAAAAATAAATCCTTACCGCTTTTTCTTTTAAGCGGTTTACCTCAATGAAATCAGCATAAAATTTTACAGTCTCATATCGATACAAGACTTTGACTAAAGTCTAGCGGTGGAATTCCGATAGTTTTTCTAAGGGATGTTGCGAATAGCTTTGCATCCTTAAACTCGAAAGGAAGAACCGAACTATGTCATCATTTGATACAAAAGAACTTTATAGCTTTCTTCTGCACACACCAGAGCAAGGACTGCGGAAAATGCTTATCGATCAGAAAAGTTTTTCCGAGGTTCATTTTAATCTAACCATGAAGATCGTACGGGGCTGCACCGAAGCTCAGTTCTCTTCGCACTTTGAAAAAGGCGATTTCCCAAA
>JAZKJI010000066.1:0-2572 GCA_040384405.1 Bdellovibrionota bacterium | reverse complement strand
AAATCGACCTTAAAGAAACATATTGGGGTTCACTTACTAATATCTGCCTTCAACGCGGATTACTGACTCCAATTCAGCAAGCTGCTTAATGAGCCGCGGTTACTTCGCCTTTGAGGGCTTGGAGAAAGAACTTATCCATGACCTCAAGGGCGATTACCATCAACACGGCCGTCTTTTCATCGAGAAATCTGAAAATCAAAAACTAATTGAAACTCCGTGGGCCCAAACTATTTTGGATCCCGTACTTACCCAATCAATTGAATCAATCACAAAGACCGCTGCTTTTTTAAAATCTGTCGAAGGAGCCCGCCGTTGGTTTCCTTACGCCTACCATTTACATCGCAGAACAGAATTAATCGCCGAACAAATCAGAAATACTTCCATTCCCTTAATTGATTATCGAGGTCGCCTGCCGCACGGACCCTGGGGACACTGGTGTTTAAAATCAGAAAATGAAGTGCTCTATTCCGTTAATGGTTCCCATCCCCTTCCCTGGGGTGAGGTTCTATTTAACGAAGATAAAAACGCACCCTCACGGGCTTACATGAAACTGTGGGAGATTTTTACTTTACACATGGATGCGCCTCCACCCAAAGCCGTAACTGTTGACATGGGTTCATCACCGGGTGGTTGGACATACGTTCTGGAAAAATTGGGTTGCAAAGTTTATTCGATGGATCGTTCGCCATTGCGGGATGATTTAATGAAATCACCTTTGATAGAACACGCGAAAAAAGATGTTTTTAAATTAGAACCGAAAGACTTGCCAGATTTAGAATGGTTTTTTTCAGATGTAATTTGTTATCCGGATAAATTGTATCCGTGGATTTGCAAATGGCTGGAACATCCGCGCTGCAAAAACTTTGTTGTAACGATTAAATTTCAAGGAACAACGGATTTCGACACTTTAGCGAAATTCCAAGCTCTACCAGATTCCAGGGTCATTCATCTTTATAATAATAAACATGAACTCACCTGGATCTGTCAGCGAAACTAGTAACTACTGATAAGTTCGCAAACTCCGCCGTGAGTAACGTTGGTGCCTTTGATTGCTCCCAACATCCAGCCACTTCGGACATCCACGAACATGTCTACACCTTTTTCAGCAGACGAAATACGAATCTGAGTGTCTGTAATGGACTGACTTGGCATTGTCGCGCGATTATAGTGAAGAGTTGGAAAAAATTTTTCACTATAAACTTTCGCTACTCCATAGTTAGATTTCGGATAGTTTTCGTAAGACGTTTGACTTATTTTTACGTCAGAAATTCCCTTACCGGAATAAACGCAATGATAGACATTACGATGTTCACCTGGACAACGGCCCCATCCGGGATCGCTACCATCAGGGCAAATCTTGCTGGCTCCGCCGCCGCCGGCAAATGCTGTAAAACTGGCGAAACTCACTGCTAAAATAACTAATATATTTTTCATAAATTATTTCTTTCTGTAATTACATCTCTTGAACAACAAGACACTTTAATACTTTTGAACCCAGAACTAATGTTGATGCTTTGCTATCAAACGATGGTTGACGGAAATATTTTTTAGAAGGTTGCGCTTTATCGAACCGAACATAAAATCCATGCTGATCATTTCCTACCAAAGTTGCAGTTATCCGAGGACCGGCGGCAATTGTAGGGTCAGTAGTAACCTTTTGCAGAAAGAAACCGCCCCAGTCACGTTTAACTTCGTAATTGTTATCGCAAACCGCTCGCCAAGTTACCCAATATCCACCGCCGGGACCTTCAGCAAGAGCCGCAGAACCAATTACACTAAGAACAAGAACCAACATTAAATTTTTCATAAGAACTCCTATGTAAGTAAATTGAGACAGCTAATGCTGCCGACGGAATACTTATCTCACAGAAGTAAAAATGCAGGTACTGGAGGCACCTGCTGGGCATGGTATGATTTGATATGATTAGGATCTAGGCCGTGAAATTTTCTACCCACGGCTTAAAGGATTCATAGGGTAGCGCCCCCGATTCCCTCGCCAACTCAGAACCCTTCTTAAAGACCGCTAAGGTTGGAATCCCCCGTACCCCGAAGGTACCAGAGGCAGAAGTCTCTTCTTCCGTATTAACTTTTACAAAGACTGCTTTACCCATTTTCTCGGAAGCCACTTTCTCGAAGGTCGGGGCAAACGAGCGGCAAGGACCGCACCATGGAGCCCAGAAGTCTACTACAACCGGTATTGGCGAGGATGAGATTAGAGCTTGAAGCTGCTTTACTTTCACACTTCCTATTCCATCTTTTAATGGTATTTCAGATTTACAGTGACCGCAGACTGCATGGGAATTCTTAGTTTTATTTAAGAGTATTTTATTAACTTTGTAGCACGATGGGCAGGATGCAAATGTTGCGGGATCAGAGTTCATATTGGACCTCCTTAAGTAATATGAGGACTTATCTTCAGTTGGCAAACTGGCAAATTTCCCCAGTTCCCTTCAGTTTTCTGCCGACAGTCGTCCGTGGACAGGTATCTGCCCACAGTTGGCGGGACAGTCGACAGGGCAGTCGGAAGTACAGCATCTTGATCACCTTCAGCGCAGAACCAGTTTAAGTTTTA
>JAZKJI010000065.1:11128-34251 GCA_040384405.1 Bdellovibrionota bacterium | reverse complement strand
AAGAACTATCCCCTAACCCAGCCAAAGCAACTCCTGGATTACTTAACTCTAACAAACTAATCTCTGAACTACTTCCTAATCTCATCGGCGGTCCCCAGAAACCTGTCCCTGGATTCACGTGAATAAATCTGCTCTTCTCTTTATACAAACCATTTAAAAATGGTTCGCGCGTTTTTACCAATAAATGAAATGGAAATATCTGTCCACCGTGCGTGTGGCCCGCTAAAAACAAATCTACCATGTGCACTGGAATATGCTCTAAAGAACGAGGCTGGTGCGATAATAAAATTGTGAAGTCCGCTGGTGGCAATCGTGAAAATAACAACTGCGGATTGAATGCCTGATGGGGATCAAATCCACGAGAAGAAATATCTGGTAAGCCCGCCACATTTACTCGGCCTCCGCCTAACGATAAAGTTTCGAAATCATTGTGAAGCACTCGCCATCCTAAGCGCGCCATCTCTTTTTCCCAAATCGCTCCGCCATAATAATATTCGTGATTTCCCGTTACGTAGTACTTTCCTAACTTGGCATTGATGCCTGATAGAATCGCCAGTAATGGTTTTACTCGCTCGAAAGAATTTTCTACTAAATCACCCGTTATCATTACGAAGTCAGGCTCTAACGCATTTACTTGCTCCACCAACTTGGTTACAAAAACATCATCCAAAAATAAATGGCCTAAATGCAAATCACTCAGTTGCACGATCTTTTTACCGTGAAAACTGGCCGGCACTTTTTCCGAGGAAATCAATTTTCGCTTCACTGCTGGGAATTGAAATCCTTTAACCAAAGCCAACGCTACCATCGCACAGCTTGCTACTAATATCCAAGAGCTTTGCACGGGAACTTTAAACAACACGCGCACGGCTTCGAACAACACTGCCATCGAAAAAAATATAAAGTACACACCCATCCATACATAGCCCATGTATTTTAGGTATTTCGGTAAATGGAAATGCCCTGTCCCTTGCGACCAAAAACTTAATAACATTAGCGATACGAAAAATACCAGGACAGTGCCGATCAGAATTTTTATTTCCGGAACTACCAGAGTTCGGGTCATGCTCCAGTAAACAAACAAGTGAGCGGCTACGAAGATCGAGGCGAAAATTGTGAAAATGAAATAAAATCGAGAGTTCGTCATAGCAATTAACGATGCGACTAAAGGACCAAAAAGTACAGGGTTGGCGTACTAAATCATTAAAGAGTGCTTTACTCTAGTCCGGCTCAACTTCCTCCGACAAAATGTGCTCAGCCTTTGGTCCAGGTTATTCCCAATAATTCTTCATTTTCAAACAAAAATGCCGATAGAGAAACATCTGAATCACAAGTATCTGCAGGGGGTTCCGCCTTGAAACAATGGATGAAAAAGTTAATAGATCAAATCGACGTTGATTGGAACTTATTCGACAAAAAAAGAAATGCAGAAGACGAGATTACTGTTTCCGAAGAACAGGCAACTTTGCTTTATGTGATCGACGCGTATAACAAACACTTGATTGAAACTGATGGACAGCCCGTTCGCAAAGTGCGTGAAGCGCTGGACGAGTTTTCAAAAGCAATCGTTGGCAGCGAGGGCGAAGAATTAGAAAAAGTACTTTTCAAATTCAGACAGTATTTTGCTACTCATAGAATCGAAGAATATACTTACGTTCAAAAAACTTTTAATGATTTTAAAGGTATCATCTGGGACTTTGCTGACCAATTAGGTGATGACTTAAAACACGAACGCGTTCGCGAGCGTGAATTAAAGGTTCATTTAGATGGTTTACGTGAAGCCGTTGAATCTGATGCTATTGATGCATTAAGGGCAACGTCGCGCGAATTCATCGATACCTACATTCAATATCAATCTGAAAAAGATGACCGTCGAATGAAGCGCATGACTCATGTGAAGAAGAATTTAACATCCGTTAAAAAACAACTTTCAGAAGCTCACCAAACTTTACGTACGGATCACCTGACCGGTGCCCTAAATCGAAAGAGCTTTGAAGAGCAAGCTGCCAAAGTTCAAACTATGCTTGAAATGGCAAAGGTTCCCGCTTGTCTGATTATGCTTGATATCGATCACTTTAAAAAAGTAAACGATACTTTCGGCCACCACGTGGGTGATAGCGTTTTAAAGAATTGTGTTAAGTTACTAAAAGAGATTTTTAACCGTCCCGAAGATACCGTAGCCAGAATTGGTGGCGAAGAATTCGCGGTTATCTTATCTGATATGACAATCGAACACGCTTGCCAGATTGCCGAGCAAGGTATGGAGCGCATACGAGCGGAAAGCCTTACTCAAGGCAACCGGGATATCAAATTCACTGTCTCAATGGGTGTCTCACAGTTGAAAGAAACTGAGACAATCGAGGATTGGATGAAAAGAACGGATCAAGCCTTATATACATCTAAGAATACAGGCCGGGACCGCGTTACCGTGGCCTCAGAGTTCCCTGCTAATAAGCTCTCTGCATAACATTCACCATTTCGACCTTCAAAAATTAGTCAGCTGACTAAAAAATAACATACACACGTGTCTTAACATGGGACCGTGTGTTTTTTTCAGATGAACGCGATTCAGACCGCCAGAGAGGGTGGCCATTTTTTTGCTCTAAGGTTTATGCACGAACCTGGAGGGGAAATGAAAAGGAACTTTTTAGTTCACTGGATGTTGCAACCTACAATAAGTCTTTCACTGTTCCACCCGACACTTCCAAAGCACGACACTAAAAAAGATATCATCGTCGCAGTAATAGATACCGGAGTCGACACAACTCATCCCTTCCTAAGAAAAAATATTTGGGCAAACCCCAATGAAAATGAAGCTAATCAAACACAAACTCGTTTACCTAATTCCGTTAATGACAGCAAGTCATTAAGTAATAGGATTCGAGATAGATATAAAGACACTAAGTCTTTAGATAAGAATTTTAAAAATAAATATCAAGACACGAACTTAGAAGATAACGATGGCAATGGATATGCCGGGGATTTCCACGGATGGAATTTTTCTTCTAATACCCCCGATGTCAGCGACAGCCATGGGCACGGAACCCATGTCGCTGGCATTATTTTACAAAATTCAGGCAAAGCTAAATCCCGGGTCAAGATTATGGCTTTGAAATATTATGAACCCGGAAATTCCCAGGAAGCGAATTTGAAAAATACAATTCGCGCAATTGAATACGCCGTTAAAATGGGAGCCAAAATTATTAATTACTCTGCCGGGGGTTTTCAACCCTCACCTGCGGAAAGGGAAATTATCCGCTGGGCAGGAAGGAAGGGAGTCCTTGTTGTAGCGGCCGCTGGAAACGAAGCGGTCGATACTGATATCGTCGGATTTTATCCTGCTAGTTACGATCTCGAGAACGTTATCAGCGTAACGGCCCTAAATGGACGAGATCAAATTTTACCATCCAGTAATTACGGAGCGCATTCAGTACAGTTCGCGGCCCGTGGTGAAAAAATGGTGTCTACTCTGCCCGGCAATCACTGGGGAGAAATGACAGGAACCAGTCAAGCGACTGCAGTTGTAACCGGTAAATTAGTGCAAATCATGGATGAACTAAAAGACGACAAGGATGTTGTCGAGCACTCTGCTCTGGTTCTGGCGGCACTAAGACGGCAGAGCACTTCGCTGCCTCAGTTAGTTACTAAAACTCGGTACGCTAAGAAGATTATGTCTGCTGATTTGTAAACGTCGCTCTGCAACTGGATGCCCTACCGTTACAGTAACTGGGCGGCAACAGTGCAGGATCGGCATCAGTTTCAACTTCAACTTCGGCAACGGGATCAGTTACAACAACCGAACTAAAAAAAGAAAAGGAACTTAGAAATATGGAAGATTCTAAAAAACTTCTCGACTCTCAGAATACTCTTGAACATATGGCTGCCATTATTCAAGGAGCCATTGATGATATGATACTTCCTGATCACACTGCTCCCCTTCCCGGGTATCAGCGGCTTCCGGAAATTCGCATCAATACTCCTCGGGAAATGTTTATCGAGGAGCCTTCGAAGACTCCTGCTGGGAAAATTCTGGAACTTCGAATGGGAGCTATCACTCCTCAAGAGCGACGGGCTTATCGTAAAAAGAAGTAATTTTTCAGAAACAGTACCGTACGTAAAAAAATAAATAATTTTTTTCGGCACTGGTGGGGGTTATCTAGGACAGCATCACGATTGATTGTCCCGACTATCCCAAGCTTCACAAAAGACTGATCCCAAATCCAAATCTAAAGTTTACCCCTTTATGTTTTATTCTAATCGGCCGAAACGTTGGGGAATAGTGGGAATGGTCAGTCGTGATGTTGTCTTAGGTAACTTTACCAGTGCTGATTTTTAATTCCGCATATTTTCAAATTGCAGAGGAATCTTAAAAGTTCCGCCTTTTACTAAACTCATGGTTGATTGTAACTCGTCGATACTTTTTGAGGTCACTCGAATTTTTTCATCCATGATTTGGGCTTGAACTTTTAATTTTGAATCTTTGATTGCTTGAATGACTTCTTTTGCTTTTTCTTTATCGATACCTTGTTTTAAAGTAATTTTTTGACGTAACATTTTTCCGCCGGCAGGCTCTACTTTTCCAAAATCCATGACGTTTATATCTATTCCGCGCTTATGCATTTTTGTCTGGATGATGTCTTTCATCGCACCCATTTTGTATTCATCGTCGCCCAAAATAATGATCTCTTTTTTATCCCACTGGATTTCACATTTCGAGCCCTTAAAATCGTAACGATTTTCGATCTCTTTACGGGCTTGGTTGATGGCATTATCGGCTTCTTGAATATTTATTTCGGAGATAATATCGAATGATGGCATAGGTGGATGGATATATCTTAATGTCCAAAAAGTGGCAGCATTTTTTCAACGCATATCCCAAAAATCCTCTGAAAAATTCTAAGAAATCTTTAAGTTGCGGCCTAATACCCCAGAAATCCCGGTTTACCCCCTACCTAGACCTTGGAATGAATCCCGCATACTAAAAAGTGGGGCTGACCATTTAAAGTGCAAACCAGGACGAACGCGGATTCTGTAAACGAGGAAATCAAGATATATCGCGGCGCTTTATAAATGAGTCCCCGAGGGGTACCGACAAAATGACAAAGGATACCGAAAAGGTTTCCATTTATATGAGCGATGGCGACGAATCCACCCGGATTCAACGGCTTCTTAATGACTGCTTTCAAACAGAAGTTTGCGGGAACCTTGATCATCTTTTTTCCAGCATTCGCCGCGGTTCTGGTGCGGCAATTATTTCTGCTGAATCCCTCACCGAATCTGCAAAACTCAGTTTTAAAAACTTACTTATCGAACAACCTGCATGGTCTTTTCTTCCGATCGTCATTTTAGCTCAACACCCGGAAAAAATTGAACGACATGCAGACCTTATCGAGATGATTCCAAACAGTATTATTCTTCCTCATACTGTTCCGGGATTTTCGATTGCCAGCATTATTCATTCTTCCCTACGGGATCGGCGCCGGCAGTTTGAAATAAAATCGTTGAATCATAAACTTCGAAAAGCTCAGCAGGCCGCCGATGACGCTGATCGCGCTAAAACTGAATTTCTGGCAAATATGAGTCACGAGATTCGTACCCCTTTGGGTGTGATCATGGGGTATTTAGAATTACTTTCCCAGCAAGGTGCGACTGAACTGCAGCGCTATTCATATATGCAGTCGATACGCCGCAACGGTGAAATTTTATCTGCATTGATAAACGATGTTCTTGATTTAGCCAAAGTCGAATCTAAACATTTTGATCTTGATAAAAGAGACGTTCATATTAACGATCTGATTCACGAAGTGATGACCACTTTACGTCCCGGTGGCGCGGCCAAGAACATTATGTTCAGGGTTACATGGGCTAAAGATATTCCGCACACAATTAAAACAGATCCAGTACGCCTCAAACAAATTTTACTGAACATTCTGGGAAACGCCGTTAAATTCACAAACCAAGGTGAAGTCAGTTTAAGAGTTTTTCCAAAACGCCAAGCTGGAATTGCTGATCCGCTAATTGCTTTTGAAGTGACGGACACCGGGCTTGGAATTACCCCGGAACAAGAAGCAAAGTTATTTCAACCATTTTGGCAAGGTGACAGTTCAACCACACGACAATTTGGCGGAACGGGTTTAGGTTTAATTCTTTCGCGAAAATTAGCGCGCGCTTTGGGTGGTGATTTACGACTTAAACATACCGAGCCCGGCGCAGGCAGTTCATTTGAATTTACAGTTAATCCTGGTTTGTCGACGGGCCGAAGTATCGAGAGAAAACCGTCGCGTCCCCTTGAAATGTCGAAACTTAAGCCCTCTACCCTTTCGCGCATCAAAGTTTTAGTCGTCGATGACTCTGTTGATAACCAAGATTTAATCGGCCAAGTGCTTATGCATTTTGGCGCAATCGTGTCCGTTGCAAATGATGGCATCGAAGGAATCGAGAAGGCTTTGGCCCATGACTACGATTTAATTATCATGGACATCCAAATGCCACGACTGGGCGGTTACGAAGCGATCGCACAATTACGCGATCAAGGATACCGTAAACCAATCATTGCTTTAACCGCGAATGCATTGAAGGAAGATAAAGAGAAATGCCTTAACGCCGGATGTAATAGCTATCTCACCAAACCCGTTCAGTGGCCGCAACTCATCAATGCAGTTTACGAATCAAAATATTCCCAGTAGCATTTCAAGCAATGCCAGGGCTTATTTCTAAATTTTTATTATTAAGTTTTTTCACTCTGAATGTGTTCACTTTTGCGAATGCACAGGAAGTTAGTCAAATTGCAAAGAAGGCTACTCATTCGGACTTTTTTTGTGCGCAAGCTTTCCTTGATCCATTCGAACCGGCTTCACGTTTTACCCAGCACTCCCATGAATTTAAAGGCAAATGCGTAGATACGAACCGCTATCGATACGCACAGAAAGTTTTGCATACCGCCAGAAAATTAGTCATAGCAAACTTTCATCATGATAATCAATTTTGGATTGCCCATATTCCGTTGGAAGCAAAAGCTTGGGGTGAAAGTTTTTTCCAATTTGTTCCGTTCCCGGAAGTTTTGGGTGTTAACGCCGCCCACACGCAACTTAAATTCAGATTGAATCCCGGATTTTCCATCAAACTTTTTTCTTCGCCGGGGATGCCTCCAATTGAACTGACCGAATTTATTTATTCGGTCGAGGCCGCGATGCCGCCTAACTTCGACTACAATATTATTAAGGGAACTAGAAACAATTATGCTTTGGCGGGCAGATTCATTTCGGTAAAGCAAAGTATCGATGATAAAGGTATGCCGATTGATAATGCGCTTAACTTAACCGGCGATGAAATTTCTTTTGTCGTAAGAACAGCCGTTGATGTGAGTCAGAGTTTAAAATTTAATCATTTTTATAATACCTTTACCAATAACTGCGCTAATCAAGCATTCAACGTGCTTGATCGGTTACCGCGGTTAGTGGGTCAGTACCCACCTTTTCACATCGTTTATTGGTTTGATCCGGTGATGGGGCCATCGCGCAAAGCTTTGGCAGAGCGCGGGATTTTAAAATAACTATTCACTATCAGGTTTTGGCGCTGGCTCTTTAAAATTAGGAAGCATTCTCACTAACTTATTATACTCGAAATAAAGTGGCTCTACTAAGTCCCCTTTACGCACAAAGATTTCTCTGGGCGCTTCACCGTCAGTGATCCGCTTCATTTCGTTTCGCATTCTGAATAAGGGACCCGCAATTTGATTGGTAATAATAAAACCTAGGAAAACTGTTAACATCAAAGTCAACCCACCACCGATACTGTAAAGTAAAAGGGTCATGCTTGAATTTGAATCAGCCCCGGGGGTTAACCAGATTTTCCATAAAATAAACGCAAAGAAGGCCACACAGATGGCGATATAAAAAGCATAAATTATCAAAGTTAATTGTAGCCTTTTATCGACTAAATATTTTCGGCGATGGATTTTAGGTCTTCCCGTCATTCAATTCACCTTTTCATCTGAAAATTGAAATTTTAAAAGCTATATGTAAACGATATCTAATTTGAATCACAAAGAAAACAACAAAAACAGTACTTTACAAAGCTAGACCTGGTTAACCACTTTGATGAGGACCGAAGCACTGTTTTTTAGGCAATTGATGGGTGTTGTTCAATATTAATGCGTTCTATTTTGGGAAGTGCCGCATTTAGTTAGGACTGGGATTTATAGACCACGGGGGTTCAATTTTCCCCGTCATTTCCCCTCTGAAATTACTAAAACCAATCTAAAAATTAGCTCATCGACAATCTTCGAAAAATTGTAGCTGGTGTAGCTCTTGCTCTATTCATTGCCGTACCGGTTTGTCTTCTTGTTGAAAAATTCGGGATCACGAACCGATCAAAACACTCCACGAAAGGAATTTTTATGTTCGGAAAGAATCGCAACGACTCGCAAAAACAAAATCAAAGCAACCGGCCTCCTTATCAAAACCAGGGTCGAGGTTCGCAACCCGAGGAAAGCACTCAAGGGAACTGGAATGACAGCAGCAGCCATTTAGGAGATGTGGATGATGGCAGAATTAGTTTCGAACACCAAAACCGCGATCATGAGCACGATCATAATCATGACCATCGATACTCAAGTGGAAACCAAAATTATCAAAGCAACCAAGTAGGATCATCCCAACAGTACTCGGGCAGCCGAAGCTCTGGCCAAGAATACGGACCGAATCAAAACTATAATCCAAGTTATTCAGGCCAACAAAATTCTCATGAAAGTTCACGGTCTTTAAATTACGGATCTCGACAATCTTACGGTGATAACAAACAACCTTCGCAACAATCGCAAAGTTATCAAAAACTGACGCAAAGACCTGCTCAATGGCAGCATCAAGATTTCCGAGGCACGCAAGGTTCGCGTGAATCGTATGAATCAGATACTCAACCTTTTAAACCTGGTTTTGAAAACCAACAAGGTTTCCACACTCACTCTGAAAATTCAGATACTTTCCGTGGCGGAAGCCAGTGGCCAAATCAATCAAATCCTACATCGCAATCAAACGCTCCGTGGAATCAATCAACTTCACGAAGTGAACAATTCAGATCCCAAGGTCAGTATGGAAACCAAAACCAGGAACATATGAGCGGTGGAACTTACGGATACTCAAGTTTTTACGATGGACCAGAAACAAGCAGCCACGGAACTCCGGGCGGAGAATACCAAGGCTCCTATCAACCTTCTTCCCAGTCTTCTTCTCAATACTCCAGAGGAAATAGCGGATCTTACGGTTCACGTGAACAAATGGGATATTCAACCGGCCGAAATGAACCAACTGGTTACGGAAATTTTGAAAACAGCAGCTACGGCAAACAAGGTTGGTCTGCAGAAAACCAAGGCTGGAAAGGTGGAATGCAAGAGTCCCACAGCGGTAAAGGACCAAAAGGTTATAAACGCTCAGAAGAAAGAATCAAAGAAGACGTTTACGAATGTCTAACCCACGATCCGCATATTGATGCTTCACACGTTGAAGTCGCGTTAGAGGGCGATACCCTTATCCTTCGCGGAACAGTGGACTCTCGGTTTGCTAAAAGACATGCCGAAGAAATTGTTGAAAGTATTCACGGAATTTCTGACATCAGAAATGAAATTCGCGTTGAGCAAAATACTTCGACTTCCAGTTCTTTTCCAAGCTCTAAGGACTCGTCCTCTGGATCAGACCTAGAGCCAACTTCGACGAAATCTTCTTCGTCAAATAAATCTGGAAAAGACCGCAGCGGAACTTCTTCTCTTCAATAGACTATAAAAATAATTTTATAGGCCCCCGTTGAAAAAACCGGGGCCTTCTTTCACTGGAGGCAATATGTTTCACTCACCAAGACCACCAAATCGAAATACCAGACAAACTGATTCTTTAGGAATGGGTTTTAGCCGCGGCAAAGGTAGTTACATGCATGAACACCGTTTGCACCACGGATTTGAATCTCCTCGTGAATGGGAACGCAATCACCATCCACAAGGTGGCGAAGGCCAAGGTTCACAGTTTTTTCGGCGTCACACTCCGATTGATCCGCATCAGTTAGTACAAGTTCCCGAGCAAAGCCAAAGCAGCGCAACCCATGCCGGCCGAGGACCAAAAAACTTTCAGCGTACCGATGCTCGAATTCATGAAGAGATCTGCGAGCGCTTGATGCACAACCCGCATATTGATGCTTCGGAAATCGAAGTTGAGGTTAAAGGCGGAAAGGTCACTCTAAAAGGCCACGTCCCCCACCGAATTATGAAATGGCGCGCGGAAGACATCGCCGAAGCGGTTGGCGGAGTTAAGGAAGTCAGTTGCCAAGTAAAAGTTGATGCTTTGTGGAAAAATATGTTTAGCCACGGCAAAGACGATCAACAAGGCAGCGAAAAAGAAGAACAACGCCGCAAATAATCTGATATTAGTTGCGACGAGACTTTGTTTATTTCAAGATATGGGAATGAACAAAGATATCGTCGAACTAAAGACCATGGATAATACAAAGGTAAGCTTCCTGCGTGGAAACGTCGGAGCGGTTGAAGAAATACCGGCCTCGTCACGGACCGAAGGATATATAAAGGTTTACGTTTCGGGGTACGCTTTTCAAATTGCCATGACCTACGAAGAAGTATTGAAGGTTATTTATGGGGAATGAAGAAGACTACTCTCAAGAATTTCGTGATGATACGGTTTCCCGAAGCTATCAACCAGTTCGTTCTGAAAAACCGCCCGCACCACCCGTGGAAATTCCCATCGAAGTTATTTCTGAAGATGCCCTAACCGGTGTTATTGAAAATTACATAACCCGCGAAGGAACCGATTATGGAATGGTTGAAGTAAACCATGAAACCAAAGTTCGCCAAATTCGTGATCAAATCCATAAGGGCTACGTCAAGATTGTTTTTGATCCTGACAGTGAATCAGTCACAATAATGAGTCAGAAACAATGGGACGATACTCAAGCGGCTTATGCTGCCGCCACTTAAGTTAGCGGTTTTAAACTTTTTAATGGTTCAAATTCATTTCCCTATAATTTTTTAGTCTGCTTTTTATATAAGGCTCTAAACTATTTTTCTTTCAAATAAGCTTCCCGGGCTTTCACCGCCTGATCTGGAAAATCAGAAAATAATCCATCCACGCCTAATCTGAAAAATTGCAAGTATTCGGCTTGGGCATCGCCGGCATATCCTGCCGGTAAAAATTCTTTATCACTGCGGAAAGTATAGGGATGAACTTTTAATTTTGCGGCATGGGCCAGCTTTATAAAGTTAGTTGCCTCTTGCGGTTTTCCGTCTTTATCCATCGGAAGTATCCATTTTTTTGAAGGACCAATTCCTGAAATAGTTTTGGATAACTCTTTTAATGATTTTTCCGTCATCAAATCGGCATACGTGCGCGTGTCATTATTTACCTTGAAATCAAAAGGCGTCACCGTTGGATCATCAAGCAAGAAAACCAGGGGAAGTTTCGTCAATTTTCTGATTTTCATCAAAGCACCGAGCTCGAAGGACTGAATGAAAACTTTTGATATAGAAGCATTTAAATTTTCTTCTTTTAAGGCTCTTATTAATGCTGGTTCTAGATCAAGACCAATACTTTGAAAGTAAGTGGGATGCTTCATTTCCGGGTAAATCCCAATTTGTCGTTTTTTATTTTTACTTTCAGATTTTGCTAACTTCATTACTTCCTGGAAAGTGGGTATCTCGTATTTGAAATCATGGTCGTGGCCGCGGGAATCCAATCTTTCCTTAGCCCTGAGGGTTTTTATCTCTGCAAGGGTAAAGTCCTCCGTAAACCAGCCGGTTACGTCCTTGCCATCGATTTTTTTTGTGACTTTGCGATCAGGAAATTTTGTTGCGACATCTGTCGTGCCAGAAATTTCATTTTCATGTCTTGCAATCAAAACTTTGTCCTTGGTCATTACCAAATCAGGTTCGATAAAATCAGCACCCTGATCAATTGCCAGTTGGTAAGAAGCAATCGTATGTTCGGGCCGGTAGCCCGGGGCTCCGCGATGGCCGATAATTAACGGTGAAGTTTTAGTGAATCCAACTAATGGAAAACTTAACAGAACCGTAATAATTGATTTAAATACCATTTTAGTGCTCCCCTTGATTTCTATTGCTGGTTTATCTTCTCTAACGAATCTGGTTCGGGTCAAATGCCCAAATGGTAATCAACTCCTGGTGCGCCATGGCTTGCAGTAAAAAACAAAAATACCGACGCTGAAGATGCTTGTTATCTAGAGTGATCTTCATTTTTTTAACGTTCGGCTTTTCCGCAAGCACGTTTGGATTCTCACCTAACGTGAAGACCGGTTCCGTAATCTACGGCATGGTCCCGCCAATGTTCGGGGAAAATCCACTCCGCGATGCCGCCAAAAACCTGGATAAACTAAAGAGACTGGGTGTGGATATAATTTGGCTATCACCCGTAAATCAAAGTGATGATATTGGAATGATCAGTTACTCGGTAACCGATTATTTTAAAATCCGTTCCGATTATGGAACCGAAGCTGATTTAAAGTACTTTGTGAATCAGGCCCACGCGCGAAATATTAAAGTCATATTGGATTTTGTCCCTAACCATACTTCGGCAGTTCATCCCTTTCTACTTTCGGCGCAGGAACTAGGTGAAAAATCTCCTTATTATGATTTTTATGACCGTGATGAAAATGGGGACACCACTTATTATTTTGATTGGGAGCATCTGTTAAATTTAAATTATTCCAATATAAAAGTTCAAAATTTAATGGTCGATGCATTTAAATATTGGATCAAAGAATTTGATGTCGATGGTTACCGCATTGATGTCGCGTGGGGAATTCAAGAGCGCGCCCCGCAGTTTTGGAAGAGGGCCATCACCGAAATCAGGAAAATTAAACCAAACGCAATAATGCTTGCCGAGGGTACTGCCCAAAATCCGCAGTTCATCGCCAGTGGATTTGATTTGGCCTATGACTGGACTGATCAATTGGGTGTTTGGGCCTGGAAAAATGCCTTCGATGATTTTTCAAATGTGGGTAGCCATTTAAAAAAATATTTTGCTAACACTGACAACCTGAAGACCTCCACGATTCGATTTATTAACAATAACGATACGGGCGAAAGATTTATCTCTAGGTTTGGTCCGCGCGTAACGAAAGTCGCTGCGACTTTACTTCATACTATCCCTGGTGTTCCGATCATCTATAACGGTGATGAAATCGGAGCTGAATTCCAACCTTACGACGATCCTCCGGCATTCATGTGGAATGATCCGCATCGACTAACACCATTCTACGAAAAGTTAACCACGCTTCGTGAAAGTTATCCGGCATTAACGGATGGATCCTTAGAGTTAATTAATACGGGCTCTCCACAATCCCTTGTTTTCAGGCGGTCATTGTCAGAACAGGAATTAGTGGTGGTGTTTAATTTCGGCAGCAAAACGACCGTCACGCTCCCAGCCCCTGCCAAGAGCATTAATCGTTCCTCAGGCAGGGGAACAAGAATATATGATCTGATTACCGATAAAGATGTTAGCTATCAGTCTTTGCCGAATGGGAATATCCTACTGCAGGTTCCGGCGACGACTTCACTGATTCTAATCAACCAGTAATTCCAAATTCGCACGATACCGACCTAGGTCTGTATTGCCAACGCACCACCTCTGATCGATCCCATTGCCTTTTTGCCCAGTAATTTTTAGGCTTTAAGCACACGGAGGATTTCTAATGAAAACATTTCTTAAGCTTTCTGGAATTTTAACATTTTTAGTTACTGCAAATTTAATTACATCAACGGCGTTCGCTGGTGATTCGGGTTGTGGTTTGGGTGGAGTGATCATTTCTAAGAACTCCAAATTGCTTCAAATTTTTTCGATAACTACCAATGCTTCCTTTTTCTCTCAAGCATTTGGGATTACTTCTGGGACTTCTGGTTGCAGCGCCAGTGGAATTGTTTCTAACGATAAACAAATCGAGTATTTCGTCGAAGTAAATCATGATGATCTGACTCGCGAAATGGCTCAAGGATCTGGGGAAAAACTTCAAACTTTGGCAGTGTTAAATGGTTGCAAGACTGCTGAAGCCCAAATGATGTTTTCACAAATGACCCAAGCTGGTTTTAAAACAATTGTTCCGAAGGCTGAAACCACGCCCGAAGAAATCGTTGTCCATGTAAGAAATCAAATGCAGGCAACTCCAGACTTAATGAAGATGTGTGAAGCTCAAACAGTTTCTTCTCTTTAATTTAATTGTTCTGAGTTTTAATGCAAAGGCGGCACCCGAGCCGCCTTTTGCTATTGGCGCGCCTGAATTTTTATCCATTTCTGCGGCAGCAAAATCTGAATGGCTAAAATTAAATTTTTACATTTCTAACAGCAATCAATATAAAAGCCGAATCAGAGGACCACATTTTTTGGCCGCAGGTGGAGATACCGATCCCGCCCTGGAACTAAAAACCACGTGGGCTAAAATGACTAGTGGCCAGGAAAAAGAGCTGACTCAATGTAAATACCTGGCCCGTCGTGATTTCTTATTAAGACATCGACTGTTGGATGCGAAGCTAGCACTCCCCTGCCAAAAACAAATGAGCTGGCTTAATGAATTAAATGCGCAGGGAATAAGTTTAGTTTTTGCTTCGGCATTCTTAAATAGTGTGCCTTCAAGTTTTGGCCACACTCTATTAAAAATAAAAACCGGACAAACCGGCGAAGTTGCTTTACTGGGATACGGAGTAAACTTCGCGGCACGAACCACAACAAAAAATCCTGCCCTGTATGCTTGGTACGGCTTACTTGGATATTTCCCCGGAACATTCGGAATGGCGCCCTTTCACCACTTGATAAAAGAATATACGAATTTAGAAGGACGGGACCTATGGGAATACGATCTTAATTTTACCCCTGAAGAAACCAAACGCCTGATGATGATTTTATTAG
Source organism: Bdellovibrionota bacterium (assembly GCA_040384405.1). Classification (GTDB taxonomy): domain Bacteria; phylum Bdellovibrionota; class Bdellovibrionia; order Bdellovibrionales; family Bdellovibrionaceae; genus JAZKJI01. The sequence goes on along the minus strand of JAZKJI010000065.1, from coordinate 19,339 downwards.
AACTTGAGGGAACGTATTTTGATTATTATTTCTTAGACGACAATTGTTCTTACTATGTCATAAAAATTATTGAAATGGCGCAGCCGGGTCTTCAATTAGCACCTGATGAAGCACTTTTTTTAATTCCCATCGATTCAGTTAAGAGTGCAGCGAGCACTCCGGATTTAGTGACCGAGGTTCACTATCGCCCCTCATTAGAATCCAAGTTTCAGTATTTAAAACATCAACTGAACGGAAAAAATAAAATTGATCAGGATCCCAAGAATCTATCAACGGATGATCTGGATCTACAGTTAGCGTACCTTTCTATTTTGCAAGGTCAGGACTTTCAAAAATACCAGGATATTAAGTTTAAATTTGCTTCTGAACGAGCATCGCGGCGAGATGGAAAAAATAACGATAACATTCCCAAACCCGAAGACCCAACGGGAATTGAAGATACCTCTCGTCTGGATTTTAAAACCGGCGAAATAAATAATAAACTGGTTGGTGCCCTAACCTTCCGGCCCGTTTTCAAAAATATCTTATCTAAAACCACCAGTAATATATGGACCGAGTTAGAAGCATTTAAATTAGAAGTTTCAACATTAGGGAATCAAGCGACTATTGAAAAACTAAAAATACTAAGCATCGTGAACTCTCAAGCAATAGATTCATTTTTCCAACCATTCAGCTGGGCCTTGGAAGCTGGATTTCAAAGACAATACTTTTCAGAAACAAGATTGACCGAACGCCTGCGGGGTCATCTTGGGTACGGCGTAAATCTGGGATCAAGAGATCAATCCCGTTTGCAATTGGTTATGGTAGCCCAACAATCCCGACAGGCAGTCGACACCAAATCATTTTTCGCAGGCCCCGAACTAAAATTATTATCAAGACCTGCAAGCAATTTATCAATATCAGCCTACGCAGCAACCTACACTGCATACCCAAATGAAATGTATGATTACGGCATCGATTCCCAACTAAATATCAATCAAAACAATTCAGTGAGCCTAAGTTGGTCCCAAATAAATTATTTAAACAAAAAAGAAGAAAAACAATTCCTGGGCTACAATCACGCTTTTTAGAGACATTATGATTAAAGTCTTCCCGACCTGATTTGAATAACAAAGGGATCATAATTAATTAAAAGAAGTAATATTTAAGCTAAAATATTGATGCAACGTTTCTGGAGCGCTCAGGTTTACAGAAAACAGCAGGAGAATGGATGTAACTTTTCGGAAAACGGAACGGAAAACGGAACGGAAACGGATGCGACGAACGGCTACGGCTGCGGGACTTAAAAACGACGAGGCTAAGAAAACTTAGCGCTGTTTACGTCGATACTCCTCGAAAAATTTCTTCTCGAACTTCTTAAAAGATTCAACCTTAACTTCAGTACCTAAGAAACCTTTGATCCGTTCCAAGCTAGCTTTTTCAACCTCAACCATTTGTTCGATGGCTTTCTTGATAAAGTCAGGATGAATTTTTTCGCGCCTTTGAGTTAACTCGCGAACAAGGGCTTCGCTGGCCGCCAATGTCTTATAAGATTGATCTTCACTCGTGCGCCAAGTTTTAAGCAAATAAAGTGTTGCCGCTTTAGAAAACTGTTCTTGGAAAACCGGGTCCAAATAAACGGCGCTAAATGATTGCGTATAGATGACGGAATCAACGTAGGTTTCCCGCACTTCAAAGGCTTGAGTCGGATTAAATTTTCTGCGCTCTAAATCTTGACTGACGGCTTCGTTTGCACCCGCAACCAATCGTTGCATAGGAGTTCCGCCCGCAAGGTTAGCTTGCATCTTTTGATAACCCCAAATCGCCGAGATTCCGATGACGGAACCGATGGCGATATTTATTAATCGTTCGCGCATACGTTCGGATGAACGTTTTATTGATTTAACTGGTACCCCGGTATTCACACCTTGGGCCGATGTAGAATTATTAATAACCTGTGGAATCTGATCTTCTAGTTTTAATTCAATTTTAATCCAGGTATCTGAACTGACAACTGCTTTACAAGCTGCTTCGGTAATCAACAAAATCTCGCGGCTCAGTTGCTCGCGTTTTTTTTGCAAACCTTCCCACATTTCTTTTTCAGCTTGTTTCACACTTTTCGCAATTTCTAATTTAGCTTGATCGGCGGCAAGTTTGTCTTCCTTTGCCATACGCTGGCGTTCTTCATCCAATTGAGCTTTGAAGCTGGCAATTTGAATTTCCCGCTCGCGCTGTGCCTGAGTACGCTCACTTTGTAACGTTGAAAGCGTAATGTTTGCCTTTTCAATGTCAGATTGAATTTTTGCAAACTGTTCTTTCAATGGCCCGGTTTCTCTTTGGACCTTTTCGGAATAAGCTTCCCATTCTCTTTTTGCTTTTTCGGTCTTTTCCAACCACTCGTTATGGGTTTTTTCGGCCTGTAAAACATAATCGCGTTCTGTTTTCTGGGCCTTAGAAATAAAATCGGCCTCGGTTTTCTCGGCTTCGGCATTCATGTCACGTTGTGTTTGTTCGGCCTTTGCAACCCACTCTTGTTGGGCCTTTTCATTATCAACAAACCAACTTTTTTCTCGCTCCTGTAAATCTTTTAGTACAGCATCTTGACGAACGACTTCATCATAAATTTTGTCGTGAGCCGTTTTCAGAGTTTTATATTTTTCATCAATCTCTGCGAATTCTTTTTCAACTTTTTCGCGTGCAGCGTGAAGACTTGCCATTTTTTCTAAATGGAGTTTTTCATCGGCTTCTACGCGGCGTTTAGTGTCGGCCAATTGTTTATCCACGGATTTACGTGTGTCTTTTAAAAGCTCTTCACCTTTACGCTGAATGATTTCATCAGCTTCGCCCAAACGCTTGGCTTTTAACTCGCGCGCTTGACTCTCGGCCATTGAAATAATATCGGCCACCAAATTCTCGGCATCTTGGCGCAAGTTACGGGCAAATTCTTCTGCTTCGTCCCGCATGTTTTCGGCCTGCGCGCGTGCATCTTGCAAGAATTTGAAGGCTTCGTCTTTCGAAGTTTGGTAAGACTTTTCGGCGTCAACGTGGGCCGCACGTAAACGTTCTTGATAGAACTTTTCTGCCTTTTTTTCCGTTTCGTGGGCGCGATTGTAAATAGATTTAACTTTTACATCCGCTGCTACTTCGGCATCGCGAATAATAATATCCGCTTGTCTTCGTGCTTCTTGAACGATTTTTTCCGATTCGCGGGATGGATTATTCGATGAAATTGGCGCTACGACAATCGGTTCCGCTGCTGTGGGTGTCAGTATCGGATTTACCTTTTTCGCGGGCCGCGATTCATCTGCTAATTCAACTGCTAAAACGGGTCCTTTTATTCCTAATAGTAAATGCTCGGCATTCTCTAAGGGATAAACGGTATTTGCATTTAATCTTGTTTTGTTTTTGAAGGTTCCGTTAGAGGAACCATGATCTTCGACGTAAAACTGACCATCTTTAAGGGTGATCGTCAGGTGGTGGCGGCTCACGTCTCCGTGGCCGATCACCAGATTCATGTCAGTACTCCGCCCTACCGAGAGCTTTTCAGTCTCGAACGTCTTCTTGATAGTTTCGCCGCCGTTTAGAACGACGACTTGAAAACGGTTGCGAATGTCACCCATGAATCTCCACTAACTAGCTTGCGCGAACCTTACGAGTCTCCGTCATCTCACGGCCTCGAACTTGTTTAGATAACTCTGCATTCAATGAATCTTCCGCCAGAGTCTCGGATGGATCACGATGCTCATTGAAATCTGCGCCCATAACTGGATATTTATTATTATCAGAACGGTACCATAGTAAATCCAATGAACTTTCGAAACGATCGATCATAGATACGTATGCGCGCTCTGGCGATAACATTACGTTTACTACGTGAGATAATAAAGAGAACACGATACCAACGATAGAACTCTTCATCGCGAAAGAAATTTCGAATAAGAATTTATCCATGATACTTTTTGTTACTTCAAGATCTTGTAAGTTCATACCAGCTAAACCTTGAAGACCGCTAGCGATACCGATAAATGTTCCCAAGATACCCGCAACAACGAATAATCCTGGAAGGATATTGATCAGCTCATTTAGTACAGTCATCGGGAATACACCAAACACACGGTTAAAACATGGATTGTGGTGGAATGTCGCTTTAGTGATTGCCAACAATTTTGGAGTATCATCAGTAAATTTTAAAAACTTAATTTGTTTTAAAATGTCTTTTACTAACCAAGCGCAACCTTGTTTAACAAGGAATACACGGTCGTTAAAGCGCATAACATTATCACCACGTCGGCGAGCTAAACGATCACGAATCGCGAAAGATTCATAATACGTTCTTTCAAGCATACGCTTTGAAAGTGTATAGAAAGAAACATCCAACGTTTTTCCCGGAGTTTCATTATCCATAAATTGGTTGACGCGTTTTTCGAATTCCTGCGAAAACCATTCGTGGCGCTTAACCGTGTACCAAATCATGGTACGGAAAAACACAGCGCATACGAAAACGCCTGCCATTACATATGGTAAACCTACGATAAAATACTCTGCCAACACTTGCGCTGTCATGGGCTGCTCCTTACTTTTTGCCTTCCATGCTGAACCGGATAATTACGCGTTGAGCCTTACGGCAATCATTTACGCGGCAAAATTCGGCGTCAGTGGATAAATTGCGACCTTGAACTTTCATTACTTCTAGAAAACTTCGGCCAGAAACTTTTGTCAGGGCGATTAAGTCCTGTTGGTTCTGGAATTGCGGGTTCTTATCACTCAATAGATATTGAAAGATCGAGTTTGCACGTCGATAACTCAGATCCATGTTGTACTTAAGGGCCGCACGATCTTCAGGTTTAGAACTTTTTGGATCCACGAACTTCCCTTTATAAGTAGGTGAAGCGAATCCGATAATTTCTACCGTAGAAATTTTGCCTGCGATTTTTGGATTTCCAAATAATGATGATGAGTACGCTGGCATTGCTTTTTCTAATACTTTACGCATTTCGTTTTTCAAATTCGCTGAATCGGAGTCAAAGTATGCATTTCCGAAATCAAGAACCACGTCGCCGGTTTGCCCGTCGATGTCAGCTTTTACGCCAGCCTTTTGGAAGCTCTTACCAATTTCTTGAGCGATGCTCTTACGAACATCCATTTCTTCTTTAGCTTTTGCTAATGCACCTTCGGTGTCTCTTAACTTGCCGGATAGACCTTGAAGTTCGCCTGCCAATGCCTGAGCTTTACGTTCAGCATCCGCACGGAACTTTCCTTCACGAGCGGCTCTTTCAGCAGCTCCTAATTTCAAACGGCCCATCTCTGCATCAAATCCTGCTTTATCAGCTGCGGCTTTTGCGGCAAAACCTTTTTGAAGATCGCCCATTTGCTTTTTCAAACCGTCAGCTTCGCCGGCAGCTTGAGATAATTTTCCTTGAAGACCTTCAACCGTACCTTGCAAGCCTTGTACTGCACCTTGAAGCCCTTGAACTTCACCCTCTTTTTGCGCAAGTGCTGCTTGCTTTGCTGACAATTCAGCAGCGGTCTGACCTAAAGCAGCGGTTGTTTGTCCCAATGCTGCAGTCGTTTGACCCAAAGCTTGTTCTTTTTGGGAAAGTGTCGCTTGAGTATTTTGTAACTCGCTATTTAACTGATTAAGCTTTTGATTCGTTTGATTAAGTTGTTGCGTGTATTGCACGTTACGATTTTTAAGCTCGGCAAGACTGCGGTCAGCCGCATCTTTGATGGCCTTTGCTTGTTTCTCGTAAGCTTTCTTAGTCATTTTATTTTTATTATATGCAAACTTAAGTTCTTGCATTTTCTTCTTCAAAGCATCTTCACGTTCAGCAATCTTACGATTACCGTCTGCAATTAACTGAGATTTAGTGTTAACATCCGTTTGTAAAACGGAAATATCTTTTTTCTGATCGTCGATCTGAACATCTTGCTCGCCAATGATATCGTTACGAGTGATGATTCGTGACTTTGCCACTTTGTTGGCATTCAACACGTTTCTGATCATTTGTTGATACTTGTTTAAAGCTTGTGCTTTCTTGCCGTTCTCTTGAGCTTCTTCAGCTAAGCGATCTTTTTCAGATTTCGCTTCTTCTTGAAGTAGAGTTAACTTGTCCATTAACTCTTGGTATTCCTGTTGCTCGTCTTTTGGAGCTTCAGTCATATATTGAGTTTTCACGGATTCGTACATCTTCAATTGGTTCTGAAGTTCTTGTACTTGAATAGATAATTTTTGGTTGTCACTCTGACTCTTGATTGCATCGGTGCTGGTGCGAAGACTTGCAACAACGTACAACAAAAGAAATATGGTGCTCAATCCCAAAAATAGATCTGAGTATGATGTCCAAAAGGAATCATTTCCGTGCGCTTGTTTTGTCTTGTCATAATTAAATGCCATGCAACTTCCCGCTGTTGTTCAGTTCTTATATCGACAAAGCGGTCAGTTTCTTGAACCTTTTCGAATGTTGTAGACATAGGTCTTGCGAAGGTCCGGTGCATTCACGGTAGACATTCGATTTTCCATGAGTAAAGTCTAGGAAGATCGAAGGAGAATCTTATGAAAAATTTAGTATTTTTTTTAATCAGCACTGGTTTATTTTTACCACTAATTTCAAACGCCGATGAACCCCGCGTGATTCAAGTGTCAGCTTTCGCCGAAAAAGCGATTACCCCTGACATGGTTTACGTCAATGTTGAGATCTGGAGTAAATCAAGCACAGCGGAAAAAACGCAGGCAATGGCCGCACAAAAAACAAAGCAAGCGCGTGCTGTTTTTAAGCAATTCAAAATCAAAGAAGAAGATATTCAGACCCAGTCCTATAATTTTTCGCCGGAACAAGTTTGGGATAACAAAAAAAATGAAAATAAAATGGTTGGATTCCGTTCAAGCCAGAATTTCCGAGTGACTTTGCGCGAAGCAGATCAGCTTGGAGCTTTAGTGGATAATTTAACCCGCCCGACCGAAAAAATTGGAAATCCTTCTGAAGTTGGAACAAATGTCGGATCACTAACGTGGGATTCTTCAAAGCGTGATGAAGTCGAACTTGCGACCTTAACGGAAGCCGTGAAAATTTCCCGCCGCCGCGCCGATGAAATTGCTCGCGCTTCACAAGTTAAAATCAAAGGCGTATATCAAATGGGACACAGAATGGGTGGAAATGAAGCTCAACCAATTTCCTTCGGCAAATCTGAGTTAATGCGCGGAGGAGTCGCCGCAATGGCAGATGCTCCACCGACAGAAATGAGTTCGGGGCAGATTAAAGTTGTGGTTGCGGTTAGTGCGGCCTACGAGATTCAGTAATTTAGAATTTTTTGGGCTTCGCTGCGGATCAGGGTTTGAAATTCCGCAGCCGTAGCCGTTCGTCGCACCCGTTCCCGTCCCGTTTTCCGAAAACCTGAGCGCTCCAGAAACGATGCATTAATTTTGGGATGTTCTTACCTTACTGGGTATCTCTCTGAGCATCTTTTAACCTTGTTTCCCTTAAGCTTCTCTTATTTTATTTTCAAATAAACCACCAATGACCTAGACCATCGTCTTGCTTAGGCTTGCTTTCTACTGTCCTCGACCTAGAATTAATCATGCGCCAAATTCTGAAGGTATTCTTGATGGTGGGTCTGGGTCTCGGCATTTCTGTCAATTCCCATGCGTTCTTTACTCCACTCTCTTTGAACCTTGCGCCTCCCGTTCAATTCCCGCCCGAAGATTATAGTATTACTGGTGCCCGATTAAGTTTACTTTGGGGTAAACACCGTGATGTTTATGGTATTGATCTAGGTGTTCTTGGAAATATTACCGAACAAGATTTCGTGGGCGTTGGTTTATCTGGTTTATTCAATTCCACTAAGGGCAGCACTACAATCATCGGACTTCAAGCGGCCGGGGTTGCGAACGTGAATTCCGGGAAAACTTCTGTGTATGGTTTGCAGCTAGCTTTAGCGATGAATTACAATACTGCCGAAGCAACGATTGCGGGCTTACAGGTTGCGATGGCCAACGTCAGTGAGCACTCTACGATTTATGGTGCGCAACTTGGTGTTTACAACCGCGCTGACACTGTTTACGGATTTCAAATTGGTATCGTGAACAGCACTAAAAATTTACATGGAATTCAATTGGGCCTGATGAACTTTAATGACAGCGGTCCATTTAAAATTTCGCCATTCTTAAATGTCGGTTTTTAATTTATTAAATCTAAAAAACAAAACCTATGGATTTTAAAAAATCGATTTTTTCGG
>JAZKJI010000065.1:5727-11118 GCA_040384405.1 Bdellovibrionota bacterium | reverse complement strand
AAATCCCAATTTGATACTGTAAAGGTGCAAGTACACTTTCAATTTCTTCAACATCGGTTTACGCCTCAGCTGCGGTATCGCTCCCCCGGGGTCGGAATTTAGCGGCCATTTGATTGCAATAGATAATGCTGGGGGATCAATGAATTCAATTATTTCGGTCTTATCGAAATTTAGAATCGTCGCAATACTGACTTTTGGGGTTTTGATATCAACGGCTTTTCAAAACTGCTCAAAAATCAGCGTCGCCTACACTCCCCCCGTGACTTCAAATTCTATTACGGGCGGAACAGAAACTCTGGCAGAATTTAAACCCTCCATGGCAATCAGAGCAATGGGATGTATCAGTTGCCATGCCCAAGTTGATTCCAATGTGATCACTGATTTTGGTTATGGTGATTTTTATTATTTTGGCGCAGGATCCTCTAACTCGAATTACACTTCAGGCAATGCGTATGGTGACCACGATAATTCATTACGTAAGTTTTCATTAGCTTCTGATAAGACGATGTATGTACCTAAAGGACGCGTACCTTCTAATGTTGCTAGTGCGACCGGTACCTCTACTATTTTAAACTACATGAGCAACCAATTCAGAAACTCCAGTTATACAAATACCAAGTCTGCCACCGTCAAAGATTTGGATCGAATTTATATTGGCGCTCCGACCGAAGCCCAATTATCTTCGGCTTTTAGCTTGGCTCCCGGTCAAAGAATGTTGTACCGGCCCAGTGCAGCTGCAACCGGTTCACTTTCAGGATTACAAGACGCAGGAAATTTCTACCGAAACTCTGGTACTTTAACTTGTGACGGAGATCTTATCGTTCGAGGTCCCTTGCATTTAGACAATTTATCTATTTCTACAAATCAAGGTTGCCGGATTTATGTTATCGGATCTGTTTTTATGTTTGGTCCGGTTAATTACGTCAATTCAAGTGCGAAAAGAAATCTTCAAATCACAAGCACCAAAGCCATCAGCATGGGACTGGGATTAGCAAAGAAAAATGGAACTGCTTGCGAACCTGGAAGCCGTTGGGAAGTTGAAGCAAATACGACAGACTATGGACAAGGATCAAGTTTACTTACCCGGTATCGCGATTTATGGACGATTCCAGGGAACTTTACTAGAAGTGCTGGCAGCGGAGCTGATTTCGGCCGCGACGTAATTGCCGAAGCCCAAACTATCGAAGCCGTTATGGGGCCAATGTACGATGCTTCTTGCCGTGCGGAAACCCGCCGCTCCATCCGTTCGTATGCGAATTCACCGCAACGTTGGTTTCGAGCGGTTATTATTGAATGCTCCTGTCATTCAAGGCCGCTACACGGGAATGATGAAGGGAACTTTGATCGCAGAGTTTGCTTTAATCAGCTTGGATAAATTTAAATTCCAATTTGACCCCGTTTTTGAAACAGTACCGGTATTACCCGCAATTGATCGCAAAATATATTTGGATCTAAAATAGCCTTCGTATAAGCTTGGTGAATGACATCTAAAAAGTTATTCACCATTATCGGCCTTACGTTCACCGGCCTTATAATAATGGCTGGTATCGGTTGGACCATCCTACAAAACCGTACCTGTGAAGGTGTTACCCAAGAAGATCTTTTGGAAGTTATAAGCCCTGATATCGAGGCTTATAATCGGCGCGAAAAAGAATCTTTCAGAATTGATACCGACAATAAAAACAGACTTATCGAAATTCTGAAAAAAAACCAGAATGGGTGGTTTATTCCTTGGGATACTCCCAGCGAGCCAGAATTTCGGTTCGAATTTTCTCGTGGCAGCAAAAAGGTACTAACCGTCGGTTTCGGATCAAGAATGATTTCGCGTGGCTGGTGCTTTAAAAAATTATCAGTTCTTCATTTTCATCAATTGAAACGAATTGCGACTCAGTAACTACATTAAAGAGTGTCGCGACTCAGTAACTACTTGATAGCGTATTACGATTTAAAATTATTTATAATGCTCATAAAATTTACTGTAAAAAATTTCATTGGGATCAAACCGTTTTTTCTGGGCAAAAAACTTATCGATTTGCGGATACGCTTTCCTGATTTGTTCTTTGGTTGGATATCTTTGGTAAGCTAAATAATAATTCCCTTTAACTGATAATGCTAAATCGACAATTCGCTCGGTCCAAAACTGCGCCTTAGCAACTTCTTCTGCAGATAAACCTTGGTTAATATAAAGTACGATGGAAAAGGCATCCGTATCTGCAGCGTACCTTAGGAACGGCGCCGTTGCTTTTGGAACATACCTTAACGTCATGCTCAGTACGTTTACCTTTTCTTCGACAAGAATGGCTTTTAACTGACTGATGAATTCTTCATAGGCCTCGATGGGAAAAAAGTATTCCTGTAGAATATCCGTATCTTTCGTGGAAGAATAATCAAGAAACTTTACTTCGGGCCTCATCGCATTGTTTCTAGAAGAAATAACTCCGCGGTAGCCGATTAAGTGTTTTTGTAAAAACCAGCGCAGTCCTTTGCCCCAGCTCGTCACTCGCGATAACCACAGAAAAAAACGATTAAAGGGAATTAAAGACTCCTCAGTTATATCGAAGGTGTCTTCTTCTCTTTGCTCGGTAATTTTGTAATCGGCGATAAGGACTTCTTCCATGAAACTGTAGGGGGATACCGAGGGCCACGCGAAATGAAGCCCCAGTTCGGTATTTCCTTGAACATTGTCTTTAAAATATTTTGGATACTCTTTCCAGTCGATGATTTGGGTTTTCTTCTCATAGACGTCGTTCGTGGTAACATCTAAATCAACATCTAGAATTATTCCGAATAATCCAAATCCCCCGATAGCCATATCAAAAAGTTCTTTATTCTTGTTCGTACGACTGACATCTTTAATGCTTCCATCCGCCATCAATAAACGAAATCCTCGAACGGAATCAATAACCGACCCGAAATGGGGGTCACGGCCATGGGCATTCACACTTAAGGACCCACCGACGGTAAAAATATTTGATGCCTGCATCACTTTAACGGCCAAATCAAAATCGTTAAGATAATTTTGGACATATTCCCAGGTGGCGCCGCTTTCAATGGTAAGAATCTTTTTTTTGCGGTCAAAAAACAAAGTACGATTAAACGGAGTCATATCCAACACCAGTCCTCCGGGGTAATAGATATGACCACCTTGACTGTGTCTGGCGCCGGCGATTGAAATTTTACTGTTGTCTTTGATCGCAACTTTAATGAAAGACTTCATGTCATTAACATCTTTAACGTGGGCGATGTGATTTACTTCAACGGTTTCAAGACGGCTAACGTCGTGTATGGGATTAGCAAAACAAATATTACCTGCCACAAAAAAACAAAGCCATGACCCTATAAATGGTTTCATGGCTTAAGCGTATAGGAAAGATTTAGGAAAGACAGCTAGGTATTATCGACAACGCGGAAATACGAAAGTATAAAGCTTTGATCCTTGCTGACTGTCGATTTGTACCTTGGCGCTGATTCGGGTCATTGCGGTAGTGAATTCTTTAGTTTCAGTGAAGGTATCGCCGTCCCCGTTACCATTTTCAATTAAACTGCGGATAAGATTCGCGGCAATTTTTACGTTTCCATCGAAACACTGGCTGGCAACGTCTTTATCAGTAAAAGCGTTGATTGATGTAAGATCGCCCATGGTATTTCTAAGCTCACCTTGTTTATCGCGGGCAATGGATTCTGGAAGACCGTCTTTATAGTACATACGAATTTTTGTTTGTGCCGAAAAAGCATTTAAAGCCACTAACGAAACTAAACAAACCAAGAACGCTTTCATAAATCCCCCGTTAAATTTTGCCTATAATATCACGAGATCCGCCACCCGCAGCGTTCTTCGCAGGTAACTGAAAACTTTGGATCATTGTAAAAAGATTGAACACTTAGGAATATGGCGAGCGGCTTTCAGAGGGGATCTGACCTACCTCCTTGCTGGAATCATAAAAATATCCAATGATATTTCCGAGGCAAAAAAGAGGTCTCACCCTTCCAAAAGGGACTAAATTTGTAAGGGGTTGGCATAAAGCACGTGCTTCACCCGTAGACGTGGAAACATTAGTTCAAACTCTAACCCACTTAAAGACTGGTGCGCAGTTTAGCTTCCAGCTCTAAAAATTCGTCGCCGATTAATCCGCCAATATCTTCAGCTGAAATTTTTAAAGCGCACTCATAACTGGCCAGTAGGAATTAATCTTTTTTGGAAATCCACTTTCCCCACGAAGCATTTAAGAAATGTTCGCGCTCTTCACCTGGCTCTTCGATACTCATGGTTGCTTTGCACATTTCAAAATCATCTTCGGTAAAGCCTAATCTGAAATAAACTTCTTTCGCCAAAGTCCATTCGAAGTTATTTAAATAACTTTCTACTTCACCCCAGAAATCCAATCCTTCAAAACCACGGTCGCTTTTACAAAAATAAGTCGTGCAGACCCCGGGCCTGAATTGCCAAACTGAACATCCAAAACTTTGTTTATCAAAAAATGGACAAATAAGTTCGTCATGCTTTCCAAAACCCTCGGTACCGAAAGACTCGATTTGTAATTGGCGTTCAGGCGTGGTGTGCAAGCCTAATGGTAATAGGATTCCTTGTTGCTGGGCCGTGCGCAGTCGAAGGGTTGCTTCCGCGGATTTTGCGTTGATCATTGCACCTAAACCGAAATTCGGGATGAACGGAAAATAGGTGCAGCACTTGAGGTGATTTTTAAAGGGCCCAGGATCCCGCGTAAGGCCCGATGGCGTAACCATAGCGCAGTTATCACAAGTTGCTAAAGACTCGGTAACGGTGCCATTTAAGCGGGTTTCCAACCAATGCGAATACACCGGCGGAAAAAGTTTCGTCGCGAATTTACCCATCCCGTCAATATGCCATATTCCCTTGATAAGGTCGATACAAACTCTATCTTCAAGGTCTTGACGCCATTGAAGGAACTCCGGTACTAGATATCAAACCCTGGGTTAAGGAATACGCTCCCCGCGGAACTGTCTTTCAACCAGAGTGGGTTACTGAGCTCATGAAAAATTATTGGAACCTCGAGGAAAAATAAAAATGAAAAGGTTTTTAATTCTTATCACCCTATTTTTATCCGTTGCCCAATTATCCCCTGCTGATGAACGTGGTGAAGGTGTTTTTACAGACGAATCCATTACTGGATTACCGTCTGCAACCGTTTTCCGAATATCTTCTGGAGATTTAAAAGTCGTGGGAGCTAAACTTGGCCCTGATCACGGTAAACCGGTTATTTTAATTCCAGGTTTGAGTGCTAATTTTTTATATCTAATACCTTTAGCAGAAATATTAGTTGAATCCGGTCACCAGGTTTTTGTTTATAATCCACCTGGGCAAGGTCATGGAATTTTAAAATCGAAGTCTGCATCTTCAATGCTGGGCATGAA
>JAZKJI010000065.1:3484-5717 GCA_040384405.1 Bdellovibrionota bacterium | reverse complement strand
AGGGAATGATACTCGCTTTACAAAAAGTCCAAAAATTTGTGTGGAGCCTTAATCCGAAACCAGTTATTTTGGCGGGTCACTCCTTAGGCGGAATGCAAGTGCGTTTTGCATCGACCCTAATTCCCCGTAACCAAATTGAAAAATTGATTCTCTTATTTTCACCTTCGGTTACCCATATTCCACCGAAAGAGGAACGTTTACTTTTCAATATGGCCCGGTTTTTAAGTGTTCAAGTTTTCTTGGACGATCTAGCGTGTATCTATACGGCTTGTTTTTCAGAGATATGGCGCAAGACTGCATTGATTAATTACGTCAGCTTATACCAGGGAACGAGATTAAAAAATTTCTTTGGGGCTCCAAATTTCGACCGGCAAATTTTAGAAAAAAGCGTAGACGGATATATGTATTGGGAAGCGACAAAGGAAATTCTAGCCGATATTTCCAATGCTTCTTTTGAATCGCCAAATGGTGAAGACTTAATTCAAAAATGGGTGACGATGAAGAATCGTCCACCAACAATCTCTTTCGTCGGAGGTTTAGATAAGCTCGCAGTGCCCACAACATTAAAAGCCGAGGCCAACGAGCTGGGCTATCAATATCGCGAACTTTCCGTTGGTCACGCGGGTGCCTTTGTAGACAGTGTTCAATTGTACGACATGGCTCGCGCCTTTTCGGAGTAAAATTGAATAAACATCGATTGCAAATTTCCCTACTAACGTTCGCTTGCTTGTTAACTGGGTATGGATTTTATAAAATGAATCCCCACGACCCGATAATCGCCGTTGTTTTTACCATTGGTGCACTGGGAATTATGCTGAGTGTGCTTAGAAATAAAAAACCCCAATAATTTCCTATTGGGGCTTATTCTTTAACGTTTAAATTTAACTTAACATTTAACTTAAAACTTATCTCACCGTTATTAATGCAATTTTCGTAGCCGTCGAGCCATCTTTCCCGGTAACCGTTACTTTATAAGTTCGGGTTCCCTTTGGTTTTGCTTTCCAAGAGTAACAGGAAAACGGAGCCGACGATGAAGAGCATACCATTACATCATCAATAAAATAGTTAACTGACTTCAATCCCCCACCGTTGGTCGTCGAAACGCTCATATCAACTTTATTATTAAATGCTAATACATTTTCCGCTGTGGGATAAATGGATAAAAGTGAAATCGGACTTGGTGCAGGTACAGGAGTTGGGGCCGGGACTGGCGTAGGTGCTGGTACCGGTACTGGCGCGGGACCAGGTGCAGGCTCCGGAGCAGGAACGGGCGTTGGCGTTGGCGCTGGTACCGGTGTTGGCGCTGGCTCTACTGTTCCAACTGTAAACCCAACCGTAGTACTTCCAGTAGCACCATTAGAATCCATCGCAACAGAAGTTAATGTATGAGAACCACTTACCGTCGGAGTTAAATAAGAACAGTTAAATGGCGAAGTCGTCGTCTTACAGTAAAACTCATTATCAACGTAATACTGAACATTTACTATCCCGCTGCCGCCGCTTGCGATTCCAGAAAATGTAGTCCAATAATTGGTCGGATAATTTTGACCAGGCCCTGGTGACCAAATTGTAACGGAAATATTAGAAGGTGAAGGACTAGGTGCTGGAGCTGGTGCTGGTGCTGGTGCTGGTGCTGGTGCTGGTGCGGGAACCGGTGCCGGTGCAGGCGCTGGTACCGGAGTTGGCGAAGGAGTGGGCGTCGGCATTACGGCGGATCCAACTGTAAAAGTAACAACTTTTTGAGACTTGGTTCCGCTCTTATCTGTAGCGACTCCCTTTAAAACAACAACTTCACTTTGAGAGGAAGTTAAATAACCGCAATTGTACGGAGCACTGAACACCGTACACATTAAAGAATCATTTAAATAATATTGTACCTTATCAATACCGGTACCGCCGTCAGCCGCTCCGGAAATGCTGGTCCAAGTATTCAATGGAAAATTACTTCCTTCACCTGGTGACCAGATATTCATATTTACTGGTAATGATGAGGCCGGTGGTACCACAACTAATAATGGATTTACAATTGCAATAACCCCGGTAATTAAACTTCTTCCGGAAGCTGGGTTACTTAACTTTAAGCTCACGTTGTGACGACCGGCTGGAACATCTACATTCAAAACGTAATCAATTAGTGATGTAGCATTAACCTGAGCCGTAGCTTTCACCACTCCATCGATCATCAAGCTCATCAATGCGCCCACTCCACCAGATAGCGTGGATGCGGCTTCAA
>JAZKJI010000065.1:0-3474 GCA_040384405.1 Bdellovibrionota bacterium | reverse complement strand
GTAAAACGATAATTTCCCGCTGAAGGAAAATCATAGGTATGCTCAATGTAGCTTGAGCCCAAGTTCATGCTCCAAGCATTGCCTGAAAGAGCACTTTGCCCTTGAACTTTGGTAGTAAATTTCGCCGTGTAATCACGAGCCGGTACCGAATGAAGACTTGTTGGAGCTGAACATCCTGGCGGAATGATATCAACAACTCCGTCGTTCACACGCTTGTAAGCACGGATATAATCAATTTCCATTGGTGCCGGGAAAACAGTTGTTGAATCAGGATTACCGGGCCAGTAACCACCGACCGCCAAGTTTGCTAACATATACATTGGTTCACTTGGAACAAAAGTACTTGCGGCCCGATAGACTTCGACGCCATCCAAATACCAAACAATTAATCCCGGCTGCCAATCAACTCCGTAACGATGAAAGCCAACACTTAGATCTGTAACTTTCGAAGCACCACCCGCTGACAAGTGACCAGCGGTAGGATCTTGCCAATGAAGAGTTGTATATAAAGTAGTAGTGTCGTGATTTAAAACTTCCATCACATCAATTTCAGGCGGCCATGCTCCACCAGCGGGCAATAACCAAAATGCTGGCCATAAGCCCTTTCCCTTTGGAATGCGCGCACTCATTTCGAAATATCCATAAAGCTGGCTGTATTTTCCACTGGTTGTAATTGCGCCGGAAGCATAGTTAAAAACTTGCGCGGGATTGGTACAGTTAACGTTTCTTTTTTCCGCTAACAGAATCACGTTATTACCGTTGAATTTAACGTTCTCGGGAACGTAACATTCCAATTCGCCATTTCCGGGTAAACTTGCACTTCCCCACTGATTCAAAGTTGTAATCCATTTACTTGTGTCTAAAGTCGTCGCGGTAAATTCATCATTGAAAGTTTGTTGCCAACCGGCCTGTGCAGATATTCCTGTACAAACTAAACCTGCTAAAACCAAAGATCGTAAAAGGGGATTTTTAAATTTCATCACTAATATGTCTCCATCAGAAATTAATTAAAGACCGTCAGGTCGGTTGTTACCGACTGGGGTCCAGAGGACATGAACTCGTTCGTTTCAGTCATTCTGTAAGAAAGATGTTTTTGATGAAAGTATTAGAGGGGAATCTGGTCGTTAGTCGCCCATGAAACGTCTTTATTCGCAGTGAAGATTAAAGAAATATTCAAGTTTGAAAGGATAGCTCGCAATTGAAGACCGAGGCGTGATACCCCGATCAAGCTTAGCGAAACAAAGATTTTACGCGCTGAAGATCGGTCGCAAGTTCTTGAGCCCGGTCATGGAAAGTTTCCAAACGCTTGCTCATGTTTTCATTAACTTGGGACCAGTTACGTTCTTTTTTAACGTAGTTTTTTAATTCCCGAAGTGCACCGCGTGCTCCTTCAATGGAAAAGCGGTCACGATGTAACAGCTTGCGAACAAGGAATGCATTTTCCACATCTTTTTTAGTGTACATGCGTTGATTGTTGGAAGCTTTTTTGGGTTTAAGAATTTCGAATTCCGTTTCCCAGTATCGTAGAACGTATTGTTTGATATCTAAAAGGTCGGCTACTTCACCGATTTTGAATCCCATTTTATCGGGGATATTTGCAATTTCTTCTAACAGTAAATCGTCGCACAACGCAGCCGGGATGGACATCTTTTCGGAATCTGCCGCAATCGCGGGTGCTTTTTCAACAAAATCCAAATCTTTCAGTGAAAGTGTGTCCACTCCGTCGTTATTCATCGTCATCATCCTTTAAGTGTGCGTACTCTTCACCATTCAACATGGCTTTAAGTACTTGTGAAGGTCTGAACGTTAATACCCTGCGGGCAGAAATCTTAATTTGTTCGCCGGTCTGAGGATTGCGGCCTACGCGTTCATGTTTTCCACGAACAACGAAGTTACCAAAACCAGAAATTTTAATTTTTTCACCATCGTGCAAAACGTCTTTCAAAGTATCGAAAACCATTTCCACTAATTCAGAAGCTTCTTTTTTTGAAAAACCAATTTTGTTGTAAACCCGGTCAACGATGTCGGCTTTTGTGACGGTGGATTTACCGATGTTTTTTGCTGGCATATCATTCCTCTGCTTCAAACTTAGCTATTCTCTAATTTACCAAATCAAAATCAAATTAACTTATACTAGTTCAGTATCAATTTCTTATCCCGGAGCCGTTTAAACACTTCATCCTGGACTGATTGTAACTGGGCTTCTTGAAGTGTCCCCTGAGCATCTTGTAAAGACAACCGAAAAGCCAAAGACCTTTCGCCGTTTTTCATGTCTTTTCCAACGTATAGATCAAAAACCGCTGCATCTACGAACAAATCACCGCTGGCGGCTTTTAGCACCTGCATAATTTCCGCTGCTTTTATTTGACCTGGCACCACAAAAGAAAAGTCCCGTTCAACCTTTGGAAATCGTCTTAATGAAGCAAATTTAAAAGGTTTCGATTTCGCATTGAGAATCGCCGGTAGCGATACCTCTGCGACCGCTACATTTACCCTGACTTTATTGTCTTCTAGCCACTGAGGGTGAATAGAACCGATAAAACCAACCACTTTACCTTCGACTTCCAAAGCAGAAAGTTGTCCAGGATGAATTTGCGCAAACGCAATATCGTTTGAACTAACCCACCGGTATTTCCGGCCCATACTTTCCAACATTTTTTCGATCGTATTCTTGATCTCAAATACCGCGGGTGCATCAAGCGACTTAGTCCACAAATTCTTGTTTTGCCCCCAGGCGCAGAGTGCCAAATGGTCGTACTCTTTATAGTCCCCGGCATCCGCACCTTTAGTAAAAACCCGTCCGATTTCAAAGATACGCCCGAACGCATATCCTTGATGGAAATTTTTAATGCAGGTCTGAGTTAATCCGTAAGTTAAAGAGCTCCGGAGTTCTGCCATTTCTTCACTTAATGGATTCATTAATCGCACAGCTTGAAACGGAACCCCGTCTAGAACTTGAACCGGATTTTTTTCTCCGAAAAATTCTTTAGCCTTTTTTTCTGGTGAAAACACCATATGCAGGGCTTCTTGGTAACCTTCTTCAACTAAGGTGTGACGTATTTTTTTAAGTCCTTCAGAAACCTTATCGTGATGGGCAGGCTTTGCAGAAAAGGGAGGCAGGCTTTCCGGAATTTGATCGTAACCCGCAACCCGGGCGTATTCTTCCACCATATCCATATCTTGCTCTAGATCGGCACGGAATGAAGGGGGAGTGATAATCCAGCTTCCCGCCTTTTCTTCTTTTAATTCGCAACCTAAGCGCGTGAAAATATCTTTCAACTTTCCGTTGTCAGCCGTGTAACCCAACCGGTCAGATACGGTTTGAATATCCAACCGAATCGTATTTTTTGTTGCCGGAACTTTACCGATATCAACAATTTCACTGCACGCTTCAAATTTAGAAAATTTTTGTAAAAGTTCAGTAGCTTTTTCCAAAGCCAACGTCGTAACCGCGGCATCCACCCCACGAGTGAA
>JAZKJI010000064.1:4707-6016 GCA_040384405.1 Bdellovibrionota bacterium | reverse complement strand
TTTGTAATTTAGAATAAGTTACAGATTGATCATTTAGCTTACCAGTCGTTACTGCATTAGCAGAGATAGTTGTATTGATAACTCCAGTACCCGCTCCCGAAACATCACCACTTAATCCAGTTACTGATCCTGCAGAAGCACTAGCCCAAACTAAGTTCCCCGCACCATCAGATGAAAGTACTTGAGTGTTAGTTCCGTAAGTCGTTGGTAGTACAAAATTAAAATTAGTAAAAGCAGCAGGATTTGCAGTAACAGTAACTGTGTTATTAGAAGCATTAGCTAATACCAAGGATCGTGTTGATACAGAATTACTGCCAACGTTTCCTGTGAAAACACCATTAGCACCAGATATAGTTCCAACCGCAGAAATAGATCCGTCGGAAGAAATATTCCCTGTCGCGCGAATATCTCCAGCAGTAACATTACCAGTAGTTGAAATAGTAATGTTAGAAGCTAAATCTCCACCAGCAATTGTTCCATCTAAAATTTTAGCTGAAGTTACAGCACCAACGGCAATTGTCGGAGCAGGATAAGTCCCAGTTAAATCACCGCTCGCTACTCCACCCGGAGAAACACCCGTAATCGTAGTATTCGTAACTGTCGTAACACGACCCTTGTTATCAACTGAAAACACAGGAACTGAAGTAGCACTCCCGTAAGACCCAGAAACTACAGAACCTACGGTCGCTAATCCAACCGTTGCCGTTCCCGATAAAGTGGTAGCATTTATTTCACCAGCAGTTCCAACAACCGAAGTCACTGATCCCGCTGTCGTAGTAAAGTACTCCCAAGCAGAACCATTCCAACGAATGGCTTTTCCAGTTTCACCAGCACCCGGTGCTGCTAAAGGTAAACCTAAGATTCGACCGGAGCGCTCATACTGCCCAGAAGTTCCCAAGATTAAATTCATCAACTCCGTAAAGTAAGCGGGAGTTAAAGCCGCAGCCGGTGACCCATCACCAGACGGAGTTTCAACGCGAAGTAAAGACGAAGGAGAGTGAACTCCAACACGAGCCGAAGATTCTGCTTTCACCGCATTCATAGCCATAGGAATATAATTTAAAGTTTGAACTGGCATTGCTTCCCAAGGATCAAGTGCCGTTTCACGAAATTGAACAACCATCACACGCGTATCACCACTTGCCGGAGTGTAACTTGGGGTCACGGTACAATTACTGCCACCACCAAAAGCAAATGGTGTTGTATTATCAAAAACCTGTTGAAGAGTTCCAACTTGAACGCCCGGAGTTCCGCCACCATCACCGATATTTAAAACAAACACGCCACTGGTTGCGGATAAATTTAAAGT
>JAZKJI010000064.1:623-4697 GCA_040384405.1 Bdellovibrionota bacterium | reverse complement strand
GTTCTGGATTCTTCAAACATCACGCAGGCATTAGCACCCGGTGATCTGATCTGAACTCTAAACTCCACAGTAGGCGATACAACCGGATTGCCATCCGGTTTTAAAATACGCCCATGATAAGTTAGTGCAGAGTTCGCAGCATTAACGAATAAACCCGTTAATAAAATCGAAAACAAAACCGCGAACTTAGCAAATTTTGGAAGTTTGCTCATTCCTCTATATTTCGGAGTATTTTTAAGCACTCTTAAGGATTCAAAATGAAACAGGTCGTTAGGGAAGGACCAGGTGAGATTTGGAGATATTGAATAAATATTTATTTTTATGTGAACAGTTGTTTACTGACCCGAAATAGGAAATCCCAAGACAGGATTTATATTTTAGTTTCCGTTTTAAAACGGGTCATAATTCTCAAAAATAAACGTCTCAACTTGTAACTCTACTAGACCCTACTTTCGGCCGATAAGTAGGGGGTATGAAACTAACTAACCGGCCCCAATACATTCTGATTGCAGTTGGCGCACTCGTTATGGCGGTAGCGTTTCAAAATATGTCGTATATTCAGTTCTCGCGCCTGCGAATATCTGAAGTAGACGAGACCAACCGGTTAGGTCACGCACGCGAACTTTTAGGTAACTCGTATAAAGGAAGCGACGCCCGCAAAATGTGCGGAGAAGCGATAAATTTTTTCATTTATCAAAAAGTCGAAAAAGGGCTTGATGATGAAAAATGGGCAAAGAAAATTCCTCAAATAGTTGAGGCAATTATTTCCCAAAGCCAGGCACAGGATTTAGATCCCACTTTTACCCTGGCCGTCATTCAAACAGAGAGTCAGTTTAATTCCGATGCCGTCGGAACTTCGGGCGAAATTGGTTTGATGCAAATCTTACCTAACACGGCCGAGTGGATAGCGCGGTTATACAAGATACCGTGGAAGGGTAAAGAGGCACTATTCGATCCAGTTTATAACGTAAAGATTGGAACAACTTATTTTGCCCATCTACGATCAGAATTTGATGGGTTAGCTTATTATTATTTACCCGCGTACAATATGGGCCCGAAAAACTTACGCCGAATCGAGCGCAGTATCGGTAGTATCGATAGCAACGGCAATGTCATGAAACGCGAGTACGCCGTGAAAGTTATTAAAAATTATTATGCAATTTATCAAGACATGCACCAGCAGCAAAAAACCATGGAAAGAATCTGCGAATAATTATTTTAAATCCACATTCATCACAACAGGCTCATCCGAAGCTTCCGCCGCAACCACTTGAAATTTAATTCCACCCACTACCCTGCCATCATTAGTTTCAACATTTACCTTCCACTCGCCAGGCTGGTAATTATTCTTCGTTGTATACCCACGATAACCTTCGGCACGGCCACCCACGATTCCCAGTGGGATTGCATCCGCACTTACCCAGCCCCTTTTAGTGTCATAGTACTGCCATCTGACAAAGAGCTGATCTTTGAACCGAGTCGGAGAAAACACCTGAACAAAACAGTTAATTGTATCACCGGGCTTTGCCTCGAAAGTCTGATCCCCGCTTTGCCAGAACTTCCATGCGGGTCTTGTATAGGAAAGTTGATAGGTATCTCCTACCTTAGCAACCTGATGATAAATTCCAATATACTTTAATGACAACGGCACCGGAGGAAGAACTTTGAACAAATACAGCAAAGTATAAACAACCGCGACTCCGACAAAGGGCAACCTGATTTCAAGCCACACCTTCCGGGTCTCTAATTTCTTTTTTAACCAAAGAACATATAACGAATGAATTAAAGTTGCGGCGGCAATCGCAAGAATAAATACCCAAACACCTATCGAGCCGATCGCGATGGGTACAATGATGTTCATGTAAGACACTAAACACAGGGCAAACAAACCATTTCGTAAAATATGTTTCGAGATATGCGGCGGCCTAACCTCATTTAAAAATAAAAGTGCGCCCAATATCATCAGAAATACGAGTGATCCAAAAATGGTGCCGCTCTTAAAATAGAATATTGTGTAAACGTTTAACAATGTTCCCAATAGAAAATGCAAAATACCTTCGCGGTACTTCCAAGGTTTTTGCAACCAACTTGGAACATGTCCTAATCCAATTTCATTAAATAAATCCCACGCAATAATGAATGCCGACAAAACCAAATAAATCGCTTGGTGCACCAACATCAGTGGATCATCAATCCGGTGAAGTAAAATCGCGTCAAACGTAAATCCAGCGATGAAAAATACTAGTGGTTCCCATTTGCGATATTTATGAACGGTGCTTTTAATAGAATCGAACGTTTCTTTCATCTTGGCCTCTTTGAAGAGAATCACCGAAAACTGCGTCTATGGCACGCCGATGTGAAATTAACTTTGCTTACATCCTGTTCGGTCTGTCCCAAGGTCCAGTTAGAATTGTGCACAGGCCGCGGGCAATTATGCCGATACTATCTTGTTAGTTTAAACTTCAGGAGTACTCACCATGTCCAAATCAACTAAGAACCCAGACTCCCTGTCTGAAGCTATAGAGAAACTAGAATCTATCGGGCAAAGCGCGACCCAGGATATAAAAGAACGGTTCGGTTCTGATTATGACAAAGTAAAAGATGTCCTTACTTTATTAGCTCCTTATCTGGATGAAATAAAAGATTCCGCTGGTCACAAAGCAACTGAAGCAAAAAATAAAGTCGAAGATCAAATTCGTGATAATCCGTGGGTAATTATCGGCGTGGCCGGACTCGTTGGAGTTTTAGTCGGATGGTTTCTTGGCGGCGGCAGGAAAAAATAATGGGTTGGATAATCGATGCCATTCTTTTTAATTTCGGAGCAAAAATTTTTCAAAAGGGCACTGAAGGCCTAAAGAAAAAAGGTATTCTCGTTTACCTAAAAACACTTCAAGTTGTTCGCAAGAGCTTATTAACCTTTGTAGCGATATTTTTTCTATTGCAATTGATGGTGCTGGGTTTTGCCGGAGTTATAGTCACAGGTGCTATGTTAAGCCCGTTAGAGCTTGAAACTAAGCTGTGGATATTATTCGGCGCTTCGGGCGCCCTATTCTTAATTCCATTAGTTTTTCTGATGATTTTGTTATCCGATAAATTCTGGTTTCACGCTTCGGGCGCTAAGAATTTGTTAAATTCCGCAGAATAATTTTTCTAAAATATTGCAAAAGTAATTTTGAAAAACCGAAATTACTTGGCGTAGTAACCAATCCCCAAAGAAACAACGTGCTGATAATCATTCTTAGACATATCCGTTGCATCGTTAAAAATGACCGTAGTTCCCGCAGATAAAGTAAGGACTTTCGCAAACCTAATACCTAAGCTAACCCCAGCGTAGGGACTGTACCTGGTTGTTTCACTGGAAGTAGTAACCCCACCCGAAGTAGAATCTTTTTTATTCTTATGGGCCTGGCCACCAATGCGCCCGGTAGTAAACATGTATTCATTAAAACGATAAATTGATCTGACCCCTAATTTTAATTTTTCATCTTCATTCTTGATTACTTCCGGAGCTACGGTGTAATTCTCGGTATCACTTCCGCGAGTGTATTCTAATTCTCCGGCAAGCCAGTCTTCTCCTAATGTCACGCGCCCACCATAAATTGTTCTGGTCGAAGTGTGCGGAAGTGGAAGTTCCCGGTAAACCGTTTCGTAACCCACAATTGGTTCGATTTTTAAAAGCGAGCCTTCATCTCTATTGGAAACTGAAAACGCTGCGGCCGCAAAAACATTAAAACCCTGAAAATTGACTAAAATCGCTAAAACTAATGCTGAGTATTTCATTTCATTACTCTAGCCAGGTTAGCCCACACCGAGAAGTCCAGTTAGACCTTACCTTTGCGTTTTCTTAAGAAAACCCCTATGTACTAGGTGTGACGTCAATTAATCCCTTTTATACCCTTAACTACTCGCAGCCCGAGGACTATCGTTTTTCACACGACTCGGTATTTTTGGCGCGTAAAGTGTTCGAAGACCTTTCGGGGAAAAAATTTACTGCCGGTTTGGACTTGGGTGCCGGTTGGTAAAAATTTCTCTTCAGAATTAGTATTTTTTGCTGACGAAAATTTTTCATCAATG
>JAZKJI010000064.1:0-613 GCA_040384405.1 Bdellovibrionota bacterium | reverse complement strand
TGCCGGTTGCGGAATCGTAGGCATGGATTTTCTTTTTCATCGACGGGCGAACAAAGAAAGTCTTCCCGCAAGATTTGACTTTCTTGAAATCCAAGATGTCTACCAGGATCACTTTTCAGAAAACCGTGATCGCCTGAACATTCCTGAAGTAAAACTAAATTTTTTAAATATCAATTACGCAAGCTTACTATCGAGTGAATTCCAGCAA
Source organism: Bdellovibrionota bacterium (assembly GCA_040384405.1). Classification (GTDB taxonomy): domain Bacteria; phylum Bdellovibrionota; class Bdellovibrionia; order Bdellovibrionales; family Bdellovibrionaceae; genus JAZKJI01. The sequence continues at coordinate 405 of JAZKJI010000064.1, read as the reverse complement.
CACTATGATTTAATCATAAGTAATCCTCCCTATTTTTTTCCTGAACACGGCAGTTTATCCCCTTCTGAGTTTAAAAATAGATGCCGGTTTTTTATCGACTCTGATTTTAAATCGTTAATTTCCGGAATTTGTAATTCGTTGACTGGATCTGGTTCAGCTTATCTATTATTACGGGACATGCCAGATCACGGATGGAATGCGATACTTCAGGCCCAGTCAATATCGACCCGTCCATTGACGGTCATCGGTGACGTGCGTGGCACGCAACTAATTAGAATCTCTTAGTTTTTATTATTACCCGGGTAATATTGAAAATTCTATTATACCCGGGTAATATTATTCATGGATGGCAATCATGCCAAATTCCAGAAAAAAGGCATCTCGTGGAATCAAAAGCGGCTACAG
>JAZKJI010000063.1:0-19937 GCA_040384405.1 Bdellovibrionota bacterium | reverse complement strand
TTTGTCTCGGTGATTTTCTTTTCGTTGTAATCGGTAACTAATTTAGATCGGGTGATATTAATACGGCCACGATTTTTTGTTGCGAAAATATGGGGTTCTAAATAACCGAACGTTACGCGAGTTTCTAGATATTTAATATCCGTAACGTTGTAGTTTCCTTCTAAACGTAAGGAAACTCCACGGCCCGTTCCAAAAATATTATTATAACCAATACCTGTATACCCTCTTAATGTTAAATCCCGTTCGTTGGTTGCGCCGGCACCAACGGTAAAAAGACCAGGGTTTCTTTCAGTGACACGGACGATGACAGTTCTTTGAGAGATAGCAGTATTTTCTTCGAGCGTTCTGATCTCGATCGAATTGAACCAGCCTGTTCTTTGCAAACGCAAAATTGAATCATCAATCTTTGCCGGTGTTAAAATATCACCTTCTTTAAATTCAAGCTCTGCACGAATTACATTATCTTGGGTAAAACTATTTCCTTCGTATAGAATTGACGAAGCTTTGATTTGTGGACCTTCGCGGATAACAAACTTTACGGTCGCTTGAGTATTATCCTCGTTATAGGTCACAAGGTCTGTTTTTTCGTTGGTGATCGCCATTTCTAGATAACCTTGATTTTGATAAAAACCGCGAACTCGAGTTAGGGACTCGTCAATTAAGTTCAGGTAAAGCGGCTTACCCTCTTCCATTTTGATTTGTTCGCGTAAGGCTGGAACGGCAAAACTTGTATTGCCTTCGAATATGACGGCGGCGATTTTAGTCAGAGGACCTTCATCTAAATTCACGTAAACTGTTACTCGGTCACGTTCGCGATTATATTGGTAACGGGTTGAGATGATTTTTGCCGTCAGAAAACCTTGGTTTTGCAAGGCAACTTTTAAGTTTGAAATCGCGGCGTCCAATTCTTCCTTTACGAAGTAACCGTCTTGAATAATTTCGCTGGCGCTGTCGATAATTAAATTTTGATATTCTTTTTGTTCCTGCGATATTTTTCCCGTAAAATTCCACTTATCAATTTTAATCCGGGGGCCTTCTTTGATTTCGAACAAGAGTTTTTTGTAATTGGCTTTTGTTACGGCTTCACGGTCTTGAATCTCGACCCGGGCAAAACCTTGGGCTATGTAAGCGTTTTTTAAACGTACGGTTAAGTCTGGGCCTACATTTGGATTAGTGGTAATATAATCTTCAAGATTCATTAACTTAATTAATCGTTGTTGGGTGTAGTGCAAATTACCTTTGAAATCAAAAGCGTATTGAATAGGATCATCGATCTGGTAAATCAATTCGGCTCGATCTTCTTCTTTGCTGTAGTTAATCGTTGGACCTTTAATCTGTGCTTGTAAATATCGCCGCTCGGATAGCTCTTCACTGATTTTTTCTTGCATGCTGCGGAGCTCATCATCACTTAAAGCTTTTCGTCGAAGCGTTTTGAGCCGTTTGATTAAGATCTTGTTGAGTTCGTCGTTGGCGGATTGGATTGTTACTTTTTCGATCATCGTTAGCTTATCAGTGTCGACAATCACTATCGCCTGAAGCTTTTGTTTGGAATCCCGGTCAACTTTGTAAGTGATTTTGGTTCGAAGGTAACCTTTCGCGCGATACAAGCCAGTTAAGCGTTCAACGCCATCTTGCAGTTGCGTTTCAGTAATCGTTTGACCTTTTGCCCATCCAAACAGTAATTCCGCTTCGCTTGTCGAAACGTCGTAGAGTCCCGTAAATACCAAGTTCTTAATTTGGTCAGAGGGAGCAATTCTTAAAATCAAATCTCCGTCGCGTTCAACTAACTGTACGATTTCGTATTGGGATTCTTTATGCAGAACTTTTAGCATTTGATCCAACAGTTCAAGATCGGGCTTCTCTGTTTCAACGGTCGGGAATTTCTTTAGTATAATTTCCTGTAACTCAGGCGATACATTTTCAAACTGAATGAACTTTCCTTTTGCGCCCTGCTGTCCAAGGGCGGTAAGGGACATTGCTATTATTAAAAGTGAAATTAAAAATCGGATCACTTAAACTCCTTGCGGAATTCCAGATCCAAACCAAAAACGCTGGAGTTATTTCGTTCATTACTTTGTACGGCAGTAGTGTCTTCCTCGGCAGATCGGGCTTCGTAACTCCCGATGACTGAAAGATCCTGATTAAGTTTATATTGAAGTTTAAATTCTGTCGTACGAGAACCTGAAAGCGGTCGGCTGACCTGCGCATTGGTGCGAGTGTTCAATTGTTTGCTTAAAGTCATTTTTGGCACACTGACATTCTTGATAGTGTCAAACGAACTTGTCACCTGAAGATTCACGCCCAACGCGTTTTGGAATCCCTTGCCGAAGGTTTGACTAACTACGGCTCCGAACACTTCGCCTTGTGCTTGGCGAGTTTGTTCTCCGGCCTGAATATTTTTTTCCAGTTGGGAAGATGTAATTCCTAACGCAAGTAACGAAACAATTTCTGGCTCGGGCAGTGGGGGAACGCTGCTTAATCGCACATTTGCAGTTTTACCCGGTCCTTGAACCAATAAAGTGATGTCGTATTCATTCACACGCGATGTAGCGATTAAGTATACATCAGGGTTGATTTCATCAGGATTAGAAAACGTGATCACTCCATTTTGAACATCGAATATTTTATCTTTAAAAATAACTTTTGAGCCGCGAACTGCATACACACGACCGGTAATGCCCGGGGCATCCGGAGGACCTTTTACGTTTAGATTTCCTGTGGCACTTCCGTCGATCAGAGAATTCTTTACCGATATGCCCTGAGTAAAATCGATTTTTAAATCCAAGAGGATTGGTTCAGAGCGATTTTCTTTAACTACTTTAGGTAAAAACTGGCTTTGACGGGGAGTAAGGCCACCGGAACTTCCGGATAATTCTTTTTCAAACAGCCCACTTCGAACTACGTATTCACCACCTAGTACGAATGGGAACCAATTTCCAGTTAAGGTTATATCGGCGGTACCAATTGTTTTAATTTTTTCGGGAACGTTTAATTGCGCATTTTCCAAACGAAATCTTAGGTTCATCGGAAAATCGCGGATTCCATTTATCAAGATTCTTCCGCCACCGGTTAATTCTCCGCCGGCAATTTCGCCTTTCAGATCTTGCAATAGAACCGTGTTCTGCGAAAAAGTGATTTGACTGCTTAACTGCTCGAATGGATGTGGAAATCCCCGCAATTTAATAAATGCGTCTTTGATCGAAGCAGAACCCAGTAATTGAGGATGGGCAAGATTACCGCGCAGTTGCGCAGAAAGTTCAAAGGGCCCCCCTAAGTCATCCAAGAATGGCAAAAACAAATGCAGAATTCTTAAATCAAACGCGGCCTTCATTTTCAAATTTAAGTTATCGAACCGGAAATTTTCACCGTCCAATTTAATTCCGGTTTGATCAGGGCCTTGTAAAATGAATGATTTGATATTTATTAATCCACTTCGGAAATCAACGACGATGGGTTGGGTGTTTTGCAAGGAAGTCTGAGAGCGCCTTAGCATAAATACCGGTGCTTTGAGGCTTCCGTTTAAGTTGTCCCATTTTCCGGAGTCTGACTTTAGATCTAATTCCATGGTTAAACGGCTATCAAATTCATTGGGCTGCAAGTTCCCCGAAAGGATTGCCAGTAGTTGGGCGAAATTCCAATCCAAAGTTTTTACTCGAACTTTTAAAGGCCTTACTTTATCGAAGGGAATATCAATATCACCTTGGATTTTATTTCCGAATACGTTTGCGCTTCCTTGCAGATGATCTTTTGTGGTCAGTAAATTAAAAAACGAATTAGGAACTTCTTGGTCAGCAAGGACTGTTTCAGAGACGTTACCCCGAGCTTGAAACACTGGATCAGTAAGCGCACCGGTAACCTCTCCGGTAAAGTTAAGATTACCCAGTAAACTGACGCCGACTTTTGAAAGTAGTTCTGTTTCTTCTAATCGCCATTGTTGACCATCGACTTTCAAATTAAATTGTTGGGTGTTTGCGATTTGACCTTGGACGGTGATTTTAGAATTTCCTTTTGAAAACTGGACATTATTAAAGTTCATATTTCCAGCTTCAGATTTTACTTCCGCGTGAAGGTTTCCGAAACTTTCGGGTCCCACGACAACGTCAATCATGTCACCCTTAAAATCTAAATCCATTTTCCAAACATCAAGAGGCCCCTTAAAACTGACTTCGCCTTGTCCGCGGCCTTCCATCCGGGTAGGAAGCGGTATTTTCTTTTCGACTAATTTGCGAACCCCGGCTAAGCCCAGCTGAGGAAGTTTAAATGCACCTTGAATCGTTGTTCCTTTGCCACCTAATGCGATTGCCAGATTTCCTTGGGCATGCAAGTTATCGACAGTAAAATCTGTTTCGGTAAGGGAAATTGTGCCGTCATCATAACCCAGTGTCGTTGTAAGGCGGTCGAAAAAATAATCTTCCAGCGCGAATCCTGTAGTCGAGAACTTTATTTGCGTGATGGCGGCGTTGGAGTCACCTTTGGTGAATCCTTCGATCGAAGTTTTCCCGCGCCACTTCAGGCCCAGTAAACTTTTAACATTTGAAATATCAAGTTCCTTAGTATCGAAATTAATATTAAAGCCTTCTTTGAAAATTACGACACCAGAAGTCTTACCCCAGTTTTCCCCGATATTAAGTTGGGATTCGAAATCAATTTTTTCCGTATTTAGATTAAACTTACCTTTTGCGTTTACTTTATCCAGCGCAACGATGGTGGAGTCTTTGTTCATGCTGGATCCCACCCAAATATCAGTGCCTTCAAGATCGCCGTAACAATTTACTTCAATCGGTACTAAAGTTCCGGAGCAAGGAACTCGTCCTTTTGCATTGATATCAACCGGAATATTTTTTAACTGCATACTAACAAACAACTTTTGTAAGTTCATTTGTTCCAGATTTATCGTGCCGGCGAATTGATAAGGTTCATGTAATTGTAAGCTGGATTGAATTAACGAAGCTTGTCCCGCCGTGTGCTTTAATTGCAATTCGTCTAGAAACAATCGGTCAGTATCCAGTTCGCCTTTTAACTGAGCTTGGCCGATTTCAAATGCAGCGACTTTCACAGCTTGTGTTTTTAAATCCAAAGAAGCCTTGAACCCTTTTTCTTTTGTCCATTCGCCCATAACTTGGGATTCGACAGTCCCTGTAATATCCGGAACTTTCAGTTTGAAATTTTCTACCAACTGTTTTTGTAATTCGGGTAACGATACATTTGCCTGCATGGAATATGTCAGCGGAGCGCCTAACATTAAATCCTCGACTCGAATTACTTGTGCCTTTCCCCGTAATTGCAAACCTTCAGTTTTAATCTCAGAGTGCAACAAATCTAATTTATCCGGAGTTAACAACGCCGTCGTACGAACCAGAATTTTAACTTCAGAGTCTTTGAATTTAGCAGTGATGTTTTCTAAATCACTTTTTAAAGTCAGTTGGAATTTTTCTTGGCGCAAGGAAAGCATACGGCCCGAGATCACGCCACTTGCTTGTTGTTTTTTCGAGCTGAGCTTTATGGTGGGGTTCATCAAGTAAACGCGATCGATCGGTAAATTATTAAGCGTTTCCAGCAATTCACGAACGGGAAGTTTTTTAGGCTTAGATGGATTTTCCATTAGTGGATCCAAATCTATGTCTACCTGCAGATCATTTACGAAAACCGCTCGCACTTGCAGTCTTTGTGTTAACAACTGAAACGTATCAACATTAACGTGAACGGAAGCAATTGTGATTGGCTTTAAAAATTTCGCGAAGTCTTCCTTGGGAACTAATTTAAGTCCTTCGATAACCAACGAAGCACTAGAGAAATCAATTTGGAAATCTTCCAACGTAATTACAAATGGAGTGGACTCGCCCGATAGTCGTTCAACGTTGGATTTTACCCACTCTTCGGCGCGCGGAATCACGATGCTGGTAAGCACGGCCCAAATTAAAAAAGTAATAAGGATCGGGTAGAGTGCCCAACGGAACCAATTTTTCCTCAACCGCCGGTCCTCCAGGTTTGCAATATCTCGCGGGCAGACCTGTACTCGGGACTTGAGTTTAAAAGTGCTTCCATAATTTCAATGGCTTTATCTTTTTGCCCTGCCCCCCAAAGTGCTTGAGCTCTTAAATAAGACGAGGCAAAAAAAGTTTCGGGATCGCTCGACCCTTTTGATTCAAGGTGCGGAATCATTTCTAAGACGTCGATGAAGCGCCCGTTTTCCAATAGGACTTGGGCGCCTAACCATGTAACGGGCCTGCCTGTATTCTGCCAAACTTCCAATGCAATCGAGGGAAAATCCATTGCAAGAAATCCAGCAATGATATCAGGTGCCAGGGCAGGTGTTTCTTTCAACCATAAATTTGCCCACACACTCCAATTTTGCATCACTTCGGATTCAACCGTGACTCGTCGTTGGGTTAATTTCCTGGTTGGACGTTTAAGAATAATTTCTTCAGCATAGCGCTCTTGGTATTTTCGGGTTTCTTTTTTAACTTCGGGATCATCCGGATATTTCTTTTGCAGGAGTTTAAGTTGCTCCCGCTCGCGCTCAAATAATTGTTGTGCTCGGAGGACGCGGAGCTCGTCAAATTGTTCAGCCTTTTCATTTTCTAACAATCGAAGAGTTTGCAGCCGGTGCTGCTTTCGCCAAGCGGTCATTTCGTTGATTGAAATGTCCATAGCAGAACTTAAAGATGCATAACCGCGATTGTTAACATCGAGTAAAGTATTTTTGAGATGATTTATGCTGTCAGCATTCATTTCCATTTTGGAAATCTTCAGAGCTTCAAAAAAATACGGCCATGGAATTTTTTTACTGGAATTTTTTAACAAAGAAATTACGTGTTCAATAATCAACAGACTAAATTTATGTTTAATTAGAAAAGCAAACAGTGCGTCTGTTTCTGAAGTGGGCGCAGAAATAGATTCTAAAAGTTTGGTTGCTAGCCAACTTTTTAGATCTTCTTCTTTTTCAGTATTTTTCCAGACAGAATAAAGCTCGATTTCGAACAAAAAGCCCCCTGTTTCATTTTCACGGATTTACCAGTGAATCAGGAGGCTTAACGCAACACGTTACTTCGAATTTACACGTTCGACATAAGCACCGGTCGAGGTGTCTATTCGCAACACATCACCTTCGGCGATGTGAAGAGGAACGTTCACGACTAGACCAGACTCCATAGTAGCTTGTTTAGTCGCGCCAGTAACTCGGTCGCCTTTTACGCCAGGATCAGTCTGTGCCACTTTAAGGTTAACAGCCTTTGGAACTTCAACACCTACGGCTCGTTCGTTGAAAAATAAAATCACGACTTCTAGATTTTCGGCTAGGTATTCTCGATTATCGCCGATCTCGTCCGCAGACATAACAATTTGCTCGAAGTTAGTCTGGTCCATAAAATTATAGCCGCTTTCGTCTTTGTACAAAAACGTCATTTCTTTATTTTCAACATTCGGGACTTCGAATTTCTCGCCAGACTTGAAAGTCATCTCACGGTTTTGGCCCGTCAAAAGATTACGAAGTTTGGTGCGAGTGAACTGATTTCCTTTTCCAGGTTTGACGTGTTGGAAGTCAATGATGGTAAAAGGTTGGTCTTCCATAAGAATTTTAAGGCCTTTTTTAAAATCGGCTGTTTCGTACATGAGTGGTCCTTTCGAATGGTGATATAATCACCAAATCTAAGGCGCAGGGTCAATCGAGTTGTCGCGATCTTGCTTAATTTTTTGCACTTTCTGTAGCAAAGCTTCCAATCTTTGGGCTTTTAACTGCTGTAATTCCTTAGTGCGACGGAGTGAGGGCTTTAAAACCGGTTCATCTGATGTGCGTAACATGCTGGCAGCTTGGCTGTGACGGCGTAAAAATTGGCGACGACGAGTTAACTCTGAATCTTCGCCCCATTCTTGAATTCCTTCATCGACGATCTCTAATGCTTTCGAAAAATCATTACGGGCAATAAAAGCATCAACTAATGAAAGCAACCGCAAAAGCTGTTGGGGCGCGGCTTTCCCCTGAATTTCGCCCTGAATACGTTTGGCAACTTCACCTAATTTTTGCATCGAAGTCGCATCTGCGGAGGCCATCACAAAAGTTTCGTCGTCATAATCCGCAGCCGTTTGGCTTTCCAATTTTTCGACAACTTTACGAGCTTTAGCGGCAAGGGGATTTAAAAATAAAACTTTTTTGTAAGATCTAAGAGCTTCTTTCGAATTTTTGATGGCCAAAAACAAATCGCCCATTACCTGGTGAGCCAAAAGATTATCTGGTTCCAACCGAACTGCTTTTTCTAGGGCAGCAATTGCTTCATCCATTTGCCCGCGATCCTGCAAAATCCGCCCAAGAACAACCCAACCCCGAGCAAAATGCGGATGCCGCTGCACCCCTTCGCGAGCAAGTGCCTCTGCATCAGGCAGTTGTCGGTTTTCCCGGTAAGCATCAGCCAAAGAAGCAAAGATCAAGGATTGGGGATCCCCTTTAAGTATTTTCTTATACTTTTCAATTACATCCGGACTAAGACGAGCCATATTTTTTTATTCTGTCATCGGGGGTGGGAAGTTTCAAGAGCGGAGTCGCTGGATTATGCTAGTTTTGGCTCCAAATACTGATTTCTTCAGTTGGTGACATTAGCATTGGCATTGGCATTAGTTTTAGTCTGGTTTGAAGTTGTCGGAAAACGTAGGGATTTAGCTCTGAAAATGGCTGCCCATTCAACCAAAACCAAAAACTTTACTAAAACTAATGCTAATGCCAATGCTAATGTCGAAAACTAAACGGAAAACTGCCTACGGAACAACTGTAGCTGTCACTGGAAAACAGTGCTTCGCATTACGGTATTGGGGTTTGACGTAACCCCAAATTAAAACTGGAATGGAAAAATGCGCATTCTTGGAATAGATCCTGGGACACAAATCATGGGCTACGCGATCATCGATGCAAAGGGTGATGATGTGACTTGTGTTCATGTTGGGGCAATAAAGCTACAGCGCAAATCTTTGCCAGAGCGACTGTTAGAAATTGGTGAATTTACTAAGAGTTTGCTGATAGAATATTCCCCGAAAGCCCTTTCCTTAGAGCAAATATTCCTGGGGAAAAATGTGGATAGCGCATTTAAGTTGGGACACGCGAGGGGCGTCATCATGGTTGAAGCCCTGCGTGCCCATTGCGAAGTCTTCGAGTATGCTAATAGGGCAGTGAAAAAGGCGATTACGGGTAACGGTGCTTCGGAAAAAGAACAATTGGCGCAAACATTGATGATGTTGCTGAAATTGAAATCCCTTCCTCAACCAGTCGATGCATCCGATGCTTTGGCAATGGCCTATCACCACGCACAGGAAGTCCGTCGTTTAAGACTTATTCAGCGGGCTGTAGAGATTTAGTTTCGTCACAGAAAGTACCGGGTGAAAAAATGATAGGTTGGCTTCAAGGAAATATTCATTCCATCGATACCGAATCTTTAATTTTAGAAGTTCAAGGTGTCGGTTATGAAATTACACTTTCAGGATTAAATTTAGCCGATCTTTCGTTTCAAGATAAAAAAACTATTCAGCTTTGGATATATACCCACGTTCGCGAAGACCAATTGCAACTATTTGGTTTTGTTTCTCCGCAAGAAAAAGCGTTCTTTCTTTCGTTGCTTAAGGTTAATGGTGTAGGGCCAAAACTTGCGATGAATATTTTGTCTGGCGCCCCGTTAGGGCAAGTTACGGCATCTATCGAAGCAGGTGATTCGAAAGCGTTATCCAAAATTCCAAAAGTTGGAAAAAAGATTGCCGAACAAATTATCCTTACCCTGCAGGGCAAATTAGTACGGGTTGATGAAGTTCAAAAAAATCTTTCCAAGAATCTTAAAGATATCGTGTCGGCTTTGGAAAATTTAGGTTTTCACCCTCAGAACGTGGAAGAATTTGTCCGCGGGCTTCCCAACGATGTTTCCATGGAAGACGGCGTTCGAATGGGCCTTTCTTCCCTTTCAGGCATGAGCCGAAGTATGGAGCGATAATATGAATCGTATCTTAGAAGCTGATATTATGGATTCGACAGAAAAAGTTTGGGAAAATGATTTGCGTCCCCAGTCTTTTGCGGATTTTCCGGGACAAGACGAAGTAAAAAATAAATTAAAAATATTTTGTCAGGCCGCTCGTGCCCGGCAAGAACCACTTGATCACGTGTTGCTTTCCGGTCCTCCGGGGCTGGGCAAAACGACTTTAGCTAAAATTCTTTCTTCTGAACTTGGGGTCGATTGCAAAGTTACTTCAGCGCCTGCTTTAGATAAAAAAGGCGATATGGCAGCACTACTAACTAGTTTAAAACCTTTCTCAGTTTTATTTATCGACGAAATCCATCGATTAAGTCATCACATCGAAGAATATCTTTATTCAGCAATGGAAGATTTCTACATTGATATCGTAACCGGTGATGGCCTTGCCGCGCGCTCGATGAAGTTTCAATTAGTTCCTTTTACTTTGGTTGGCGCAACAACCAGAGCGGGATTATTGAAGGCTCCGTTCAGAGATCGTTTTGGAATCGTTGAAAGACTTCATTTCTATGATCATGCTTCATTGGAAATAATTGTCGAACGAGCTGCTAAATTATTAAAACTCGAAATTACTCCAGAGGGCGCGCACGAAATTGCTCGCCGTTCGAGAGGTACGCCCCGTATTTCTAACCGATTGTTAAAACGAGTCCGAGATTACGCTCAAGTAAAAGGCTCTGGTAAAGTAGATCTGGATATTGCGAAATATGCACTTAACGAACTAGGTGTAGACCGGTTCGGATTAGATGACATGGATCGCAGAATTTTAAATTTGATGGCCGAAAAATATAATGGCGGACCAGTTGGAATTGAAACAATGGCCGCGGCACTCAGTGAAGACGCTGATACACTTGAAGAAGTTTATGAACCTTTTTTATTACAAGAAGGTCTGATTCAAAAAACTCAACGGGGGCGCGTACTGACTGACTTTGCCAGAAAACAAGTTTTAGGGCAGGACCCTGTGCTGCCCGGAAGTACGGTATGAGTCGCAAAACGAGAGCACCGTTAGAGATTGATGTTTACCGTGGACCCTTGGTGGAAAGCATTCATCACGTCGTGGCCGTTGCACTTGATGAGCACGGTTCAATTTATAAATCTTGGGGTGATCCCGCATACGTAGTTTATCCCCGATCTTCAATAAAGCCACTTCAAGCATTAGTATTTTTAAATAGTGGAGCATTCGAGGCATACGGGTCTAAGCTAGAATACTTGGCCTTGGCTTGCGCATCCCACAACGGTGAACCTAAGCACGTCCAGCAACTTAAAAATTGGGCCGCCTTAATCGGGGTGAACGAAAGTGATCTTGCTTGTGGCCCGGTGGAAGGAAGCCGCTTCCGCCACAATTGCTCGGGCAAACATATGGCGGCGATGTCTGCATGCCGGCATATGGGTTGGCCAATCAAAGATTATTATTTATATGAACATCCGTTTCAACAAGCGGTCAGAAAACAGCTTTCTGATTTAACCGGATTAAAAATGGAATTACTTCCCCATGGTGGGGATGGGTGTGGATTCCCAACAATCGCGATGCCGTTACAACAAATGGCTGCGGCTTTTTTGCCGTTCGTAACGGATAAGAAAAAAGGAATTCTGCCAGGCCATACTGAAGTCATTATGGAAGCATTGGCAAAACATCCTGATTTATTTTCCGGCACTGATGATCTGGCCGAGCAGCTGATCAGAAAAACTGATGGCAAAGTGTTCGTTAAACCGGGTGCTGAAGGGGCTTACTGTGGATTTGCTCCGGATAAGAAAATGACATTCGCAGTGAAAGCTTTAGATGGCGCACATCGGGCTGCCTGGGTTGCGATGTTAAATATGTTCTTTGAGTTAAAAATAATTACCGCTGCCCAGTACGGCAGTTTACTGGAAAATCGCGAAGTTGCCCGTCTGAATTCCCGTGGCGAACTTATCGGAACTTATAAAATTTTGGGCTCGGCAATTACGCAAGGGAAAGAAGCATAGATGTTCCTTCAAAAAACTATTCGCAAAAAAGTAACAATTGATGGAGTGGGCCTTCATTCAGGCGCCCCTTGCCATTTAACTTTTCGTCCTGCTCCGGCTAATACCGGTGTGTATTTTATTCGTTCGGACCTTCCAGGAAAACCGGCGCTAAAAGTTGCAGCTAAAAATGTTGAAGCAACATTTTATCAAACCTCAATTGGTGGCCCGCATTTTTCGGTGCATACAATCGAGCACTGCGTATCAACGTTGTCGGCATTGAGAATCGATAATATATATATCGAATTAGACGGTCCGGAAATTCCTATTGGCGATGGCAGCGGCATTATTTTTATGCAGGCATTAATATCGGCAGGACTTATCGAACAAGATCAACCCCGAAAATATTGTTATATTTCAGAACCGATTTATTTTTCTGAAGGCGAAAAGCACGCCTACGTACTGCCTTATCATGGGCTTCGATTAACGGTGACAATTGATTTCCCCCATCCTTCTATCGGCCAACAAAAAATTGATATCGATGTGAATGACCATTCTTTTGAAAAGGAAGTTGCCTTCGCGCGTACGTTCGGATTTTTGAAAGATGTGGAAGCATTGCAAGCTCGTGGATTGGCTAAGGGCGGAAGTTTGGATAATGCGATTGTATTGGATGATACAAAAATTTTAAATCCTAAAGGCGTCAGGTCCGTCGACGAATTTGTCAGACACAAGGCGCTTGATGCTTTAGGCGACCTAGTTACTTTAGAGATGCCATTGATGGGACACGTAGTTCTGTTCAAAGCGGGCCATGATTTAATGAATAAATTAGTAAGAAAAATTCAAACTTCTCCGGGATGCTTCAAGCACGTTGAGCTGGGTGCTGATCTAGGAGACCGAATCCAAAGATACGCCAACTGGCAGGTTCCTTCGTGACGAAGTTAATCGAACTTTCGCTCGAAAGACCGGTATTTGCTTGGATTCTTTTTTCCGCATTTATCATTTTTGGAGCCATGAGTTTGAACAAATTGGGCGTCAGCCAAATGCCCGATGTGGATTTTCCCATCGTTAACGTTTCGGTAAGGTACGAAGGGGCCGCTCCTTCTGTTGTAGAGTCCGATATTATCGATCCCGTTGAAGAGCGACTTCTGGCCATCGAAGGTATTAAAGAAATGCGATCTTCCGTCAGCCAAGGCTCGGGATCCGTGCGAATTGAATTTTTGATCAATAAAAATATCGATGTGGCAATGCAAGAAGTGCAAAGTGCATTAAGCCAACTAAGATTACCGGAAGAAGCAGATCCACCGGTAATTCGTAAAACAAATCCCGAGGAAGAACCCATAATATATATTGGATTTTCGGGATCTGAACCACTGCAAGACGTAGTTAAATGGGCAGAAAGTAATTTGCTGGACCGGTTACAATTTATTCCACAGGTCGGTGAAGTTTCTATTCAAGGTTTCAGCGCCCGGAATATCAGAATTTGGCCTGATCCTGCAAAACTTCGTAAGGCCGATCTTACCGTCACTGAAGTCGCGGACGCCCTAGTTGCGCAGCATTTGGAATCGGCAGCGGGACAACTAACAATTGATAACCGCGAATATCGTCTTCGTTGGTTAGGTGAAGCAAACACGGTCGAAGATATTAAGAATATCCGCATTCTTCGCAGGGGCGGATCTATTATTCAGGAAGTAAAATACACAATTGGCGATGTCGCGACCGTGGAAGATGGATTATCAGATATTCGCCGGTTATCCCGAATCATGGGAAAAGATGCGCTGACTATTTCCGTTAGAAAGCAAAGAGGCGCCAATGAAGTCGTGGTAGCCGCTGCAATTAAAAAAGAAATTGATAAAATCAGTTCCGAGTTGCCACCTGGCTATAAAATCCAAGTAAACACAGATTTCACCGAACCCACAAAAGCCGTTGTCCATACGACTTACGAAAAATTAGCGATTGCTGCAGTCATCACAATTTTAGTTTGTTGGTTATTTTTGGGAAGCTGGCAATCCGCTTTAAATATTTTATTTTCACTTCCGGTTTCCATCATCGGAACTTTTATCGTTCTTTATTTCGCGAAGTTCACTCTAAACATTTTTACCTTACTCGCACTGACCTTGGCGATCTCCATTGTCGTCGATGATGCCATCATGATTTTGGAAAACATCATCCGGCATTATCGAATGGGTAAATCGCCTTACCAAGCTTCGCTTGATGGGTCGAAAGAAATCCTACCTGCGGCCACTGCTGCAACTTTTGCGGTCGTTGCGGTTTTCTTGCCGGTGATTTTCATGGAAGGTATTACCGGGAAATTTTTCTTCCAATTAGGTGTTACTTTATCGGCAGCCGTTTTACTATCGTTGATTGAAGCGGTGACAATTACTCCGATGCGAACCGCAATGTTCCTGAAATCCTCTCCGAAGTCGTCAAAGTTTGAATTAAAATTAGAATCTTTATTTCACCAATGGGGCGAACTTTACGGCCGAATAATGGCAAAGTGTTTAAGGCACTCTGGTTTAGTTGTGACAATCTCATTGGTAATATTCGTGGCTTCGCTGTTACTGGTGGGAAAAGTAAAAAAAGAATTTGTTCCCTCACAGGATCAAAACTTCATTATCGCCAGCGGGCAAACGCCGCCCGGTTCTTCGTTAGCTGTAACTTCGGAACGAGTTGCGCAATTAGAAAAACTTTTAGCTGATGATCCTAATATCCAAAGTTTTTTTGTTTCTATTGGTGGGGGGCCGGGTGGAAGTTCGGTGACGTCATTCTTTATGCCAATCCGGTTAAAACCAAAAGAAGACCGGAAATTAGGCCATTTGGAAATCATGGACTCATGGAGAGCAAAAGTTAAAGATCTAAAAGGTCTGCGCGTAAGCTTCCGGGACATATCAGCGCGAAATTTGACGACGGGAAGCTTACAGCCCGTAGCATTTAATATCATTGGTCCTGACTTGGACACGTTAAGTTCCAAGGGCCAAGAAATGATCAAAGTTTTGCAAGACAATGGATCGGCCCGTGATTTAGATACCAATTTTAAAATGGGATTTCCAGAGCTATTGATTTTGCCAAATCGTGAAGCAATGGCCGAGTTTGGAGTGAGCGTAGATGTAGTTGCTAAGGCATTATCAATTGCCGTCGCGGGATTACCACAAACGCAATATACCGCCGACGGAAAACGAATAGATGTCAGGGTAAAAATTCCCGAAGATAAAATTAAGGGCGTAAAAGATTTAGAATCTATTTACGTTCGGAACCAATACGGAAATATGATTCAACTTTCAAGATTAGTCATAGCAAAAGAAAATAAGACTTACCAAAGTATCACCCGAATAGATCGACAAAGATCAGTTGGAATCAGCGGTGCTTTAGGGGTGGGAAAAACCCAGGGGCAGGTCACAGAAGAAGTCGAAAAAGCGGCGGCCCAAGTCCTTCCCGATGGATACCGAATTAATTTGGAAGGTGCTTCCGCCAGCCTGACGGAAAGTTTCCGCAGTCTTACGGTCGCATTACTCATCGGAATTTTGGTCGCCTACATGATCTTGGCGATTCAATTTAACTCATTTTTACACCCTGTAACGGTACTGATGGCATTACCATTTAGTATAACCGGTGCGCTGGCGATTTTATGGATCAGCGGATCTTCATTGAACTTGTTTAGTTTTATCGGGCTGATCGTCCTGATGGGTATCGCCAAGAAAAATTCAATTATGCTTGTTGAATATACGAATCAAATTCGACACCGGGAATCCGCCCACGCGGAGGATAAAGATTTCTTGGATAAAGCTTTAATTCAGGCCGGCTCCGTGAGGTTGCGTCCCATTTTAATGACGTCGGTAGCCACTATCGTTGCCGCACTTCCCTTGGTATTTGGTGACGGCATGGGGCAAGAAACACGTACTCCAATGGGCTTAGTAATTATCGGCGGAAGTCTAGTTTCCACGATCATGACCTTGCTCGTAATACCCAGTCTTTATAAGCTCCTTTCACGGCTAGAGAATAATAAGCCAGAGCATTTCATGAATGCTGGCGAAACTGCTCCGGTTACCGCAAACAAAAACACAGGCGCGCGGCCTCATGCCTCGCATTAGTGAATTTGGAAAACCACGGGAAGCAGAAATATTTTTGACTTAGCCGTGGAAAAAATAGAGTATTCCTTCATTAAATAAAGTTAGAAAATGCGAACCGCATAAGGAGAGATCCCATGATCATTGGTGTACCAAAGGAAATTAAAATTTCTGAAAACCGCGTCGGCATGACCGAAGCCGGTGTTAAACAATTAGTAAAAGAAGGTCACACAGTTTACGTCGAAAAAGACGCAGGCGTCGGATCTGGAATTTCAAATGAAAATTACGAGCGCGCCGGCGGAAAAATTCTTCAGACTAAAAAAGAAATTTACGCAAAAGCCGACATGATCGTAAAAGTAAAAGAACCACTTCCAGACGAATACGAGTTAATGAAAGAAAACCAAATTCTTTACACTTATCTTCACTTGGCAGCCGAGCCAAAACTTACAAAAGTTTTATGTGAACGAAAAGTAAAAGCAGTAGCGTACGAAACTATCCAGTACGACAACGGTGCATTACCATTACTTAATCCAATGTCAGAAGTAGCAGGAAGAATGGCAACGCAAATCGGTGCGTTCTACTTGCAAAAAGACCATGGCGGAAAAGGTATTTTAATGGGTGGTGTGACAGGAGTTCGTCCAGCCAAAGTAACCATCATCGGTGGGGGCGTGGTAGGAACAAACGCCGCAAAAATGGCAGTAGGCTTAGGTGCAGAATGTACAATCCTAGACGTAAATGCCGCACGTTTAGAATATCTTGATGATATTTTCCAAGGCCGTTGCATGACTCTATTCTCGAATGCAAAAAATATTGAAGAAGCAGTAGTAGGATCAGATTTACTAATCGGTGGAGTTCTAATCACAGGACACAAAGCCCCAACATTAGTAAGTAAAGAACTAGTAACTTCAATGTCAAAAGGTTCAGTGGTAGTTGACGTAGCAGTTGACCAAGGCGGTTGCATAGAAACATGCCGACCAACTTCCCACCAAAACCCAACGTATGAAGTAGACGGAGTAATCCACTATTGCGTACCAAACATGCCAGGCGTAGTACCAAGAACTTCCACTTACGCACTAACAAACGTAACGTTAAAGTACGCATCGATGTTAGCAGCAATGGGTGTGGAAGACGCCATAGCAAAAGACAAAGCATTATTTAAGGGATTAAACGTATACAACGGATACGTATGCTACGAACCAGTAGCCCGCGATTTACAAATGGAATATCGCCCATATAAAGCATAAATTTTTCTCCGGTCACTAAGCAGGACGATTTTGCTTAGTGACCAGCTGACTTCGTTGGAAGGCACTCGATTCCGCTCCAACGTGGTCGTACCACGCCTCCACGGCCTCGAGCACCTTCCGCCTTGCATCTGGCCCCTAATCAAAAGTCGATTGGTCGCCCCAGGAGGGGAAAGAGGGAGGGATTCGTACCTCTCTATTTACTTCCGAAATCCCACAACTGATATCTAGACCAAAACATCATCCGTATCAGTATCAGAAGCCGAAAACTGAACCGGCACAGAAACAGAACACACAACACAGAACACAGATGACGGGCACCGAAAAAAAGAAAAGTAGCCGAGCGAGAGCTCGATCAATATTTGTATTTAAGATCAATGGAATACCGAACGCCCAAATTAAGAAAAGTAATCTAACTAAAACCCAAAACCAAAAACTAGACTAAAACTGATGTCGATGCTGGTGCTAATGTCGACAACTTCCCCGGCACAGGCACGGAAACAGGCACCGATCCCGGGCACCGTAACTGAATAAAGAAAAATGAAACGAGCGGAGCTCGTCCTCTCCTCTCGGAGTGGGGAATTTTTTCTCTCTAGTGTCTTTGCTTTAGCTTTTTTTCTTGTCAGTCGCTCACGATACTTTGTACCCTCCAGCTTCGGAGGTTCTCCTATGAAAAAGCTTATTTTCTTACTCTCTCTAGCCCTAGCAATAACGACGAACCAAGCAACCGCGGCAGCAACCCTCCCAGCGCTAAACGTTTTGCCGAAGGAAGTTTCCATTTCGGGAATTTCCTCAGGTGGCTTTATGGCTGTGCAAATGGGTGTTGCGTATCCAGAGAAATTTAAAGGCATCGGCGTTTTTGCAGGTGGAATTTATGACTGTTCTCAGGGAAACGCGCAGACAGCACAGGGTATGTGCATGAAATCTCCAAAAGATATAAATGTTCAGAAGATCGTGGCAGAAGTAAATTCCCTTTTTGCAGAGGGAAAAGTCGGCGATCCGGCGCTCATCAAAAATCAAAAAGTTTTTATCTATCATGGTACCAAGGATAAAGTGATTCTCCCGGAAGCTTCATTAAAACTTAAAGAGTTTTATCAAGCATTCGGGGTTGAAAGTGTGATGAGCATTCTAACTCCTTCAGGTCATGGATTCCCATCGACAGAAGGAAAGTGGGGATGTGGCGAGACGCAGTTTCCGTATATGGTTAATTGCGGAGTAGACGGCGCTGGCGATTCGTTAAAGTTATTCTATGGAAAATTGGAAGAAAAAGTTCCGGCGAAAGATGCAAACTTGAAAGCTTTTAATCAAAGCGAATTTGGATTGGGTGGCGGTCCGTTGGGAAATGATGGGTTTGTTTACATTCCTGAATCTTGCCAAAAAGAAAAGTGCCGGTTGCATATCGCCCTTCACGGCTGTTTGCAAAGTCCAATGATGGTCCAAAAGAATTTCACGGCACTTTCTGGATTTAACTCGTGGGCAGAATCGTTGCTTCTGGAAACGGGAATCCAATGGGTTGCTGGGATTGGTTTGGTTACTCTGGTGCGAATTATGCCACTCGTGAAGGTATTCAGATGCAAGCCTTGGTTAGAATGATTTCTCGTTTGCAATCTGCTCCGGCAAAATAATATTTCCCCAGTCTTCCGTTTTTAATAAACTTACATTGAATTTAACAAGCTTGTTTTGGACATCCGCGTGGGGATGTCCATAGACAGCTTTGCGTGAAGAGCTGATTGCTAACTTCAGACGGCTTAACTTTTTCAAAAGTGCGGTGGAAGTTGATGTTTTAGATCCATGATGCCCAAGTATCAACACCGTTATATTTTGAAATCCTGAAGGTAATAACTCACCATTATTAAGCAGGTTTTTTCGCTCGGACTTTTGCGGTGCATCTCCGGTCATCAAATAGTTTTTCGTCAAAAAAAATAGACTAGATTCATTTCGAGGCCGTTTCTTTCGCAACTCTTTTTCGCTCCACTGAGGTCTGATAATTTTGACTCCAGGTTTTTTTTCCATTAGGCAAAATTCAGTTTGGCGGAACCACTGTAATGTTTCAGGTAATGGAAAGTCCGACGTACTGGCGCGACAATATTTGATTCCCGACCAATGAAAGAAATTGAGGCCCGAAATATGGTCTGCATCCCAATGGGAAATATAAATTTTATTGAGCTTATTCTTACAGATACTTTCGATGCGGTCCCAAGGTAGAACTTCGCCGCCCGCATCGAAATGTAAACAACTATCGTTAGTTACCTGGGTTATCCACTGTCCTTGTCCCACGTTCCAAACAATCATGACCGAGACAAGTTTCTGCAACATAACAGTTAGTTCCATTGTTTTCTCCGGCGTAATTGATTCCAACTGCTGATTAAAATCGAAAAAGTTAAAAGTATAAGCCAGCGAATCAGAACTGACGTTTGAAAAATGTACGGAATTTCCACTGCGAAAGTTGGGTTTCCCGATAAAATCCAAAAGACCCATCTCCAGATAAAATCAAATACCACTACCAAAGGGGAAACTACCCATGACAACAGCGCAACGGGGAATACGACAGATGAAATTGCCAGGGTCATAGTTGCTCCCATAAGCCATCGATCCCAACGCCACTCTAAATCAAAAAGAAAAACTGAAAAAATAATGTAAATAAAAAATACTTTAAATGCTGCTGATAGGAACTTTGGTAATGGATCCAGCGAAAG
>JAZKJI010000062.1:0-9600 GCA_040384405.1 Bdellovibrionota bacterium | reverse complement strand
CAAGAGCTTTGATACGTCCTTCAGAATCTTCTTTCATACCTTCTTCATTTAAAAATCTGACGATGACATTATATTCGCCAGGCGAACCCGCGTAACGGGATTTACCGTATGTAACCCCAATTCCGCATAACGAACTTAGCTCGAGCGCAATGTGTTCTGTGATATGGGCCATGTATGTGCCCCGTGAAAGCCGTTCTAAAAAACCACCAACGTAACCCGGTGAACAAGTATGTAATTGAAGACCAGGGAAAAGACTGACTAATTTTTTATTGAAGTCAGGTATTTCATTACTTGCTACTTCGGCCCATTCCTTTAGGTCGAGTTTCATAATAAGTACTGGTTTGTTGTGGTAAACGTTCGGTCCATTAACTGTGCGAAGTCGTAGGATATCCATATTCCAAGGCCCCCCAAAAAAGCCGAAATTCTGATTAATCTCGATGCTGAAAAATCATTCAACAGTTGCAAGCCACTTAAAAAAGCAACACGTATGCCATCAGAGGGGAAATCACCTTATCTAACTAATCTCTTGGGAGTGAAAAAAGGATGGAAAACGGATAATAAAATGCCCTATTTTTCCACACATCGGGATCAACGCCACAGAGCCGTATTAAATCAAATTATTCTTAATAATGTGTAAACCAGGCTTGGGTTTAAGGCCAAACTTCAGCATTGATAGTGCAACTTGGCCAGCGGGAATTGGTTTATAGGCGGCCAGTGGTCCTACCATAACGGCATGATAAACTGGGTATAATCGTTGGGCCCATTCTTCTGTAGGTCGTGACTCTTGCCGGGTACCAAGCAGCAAACTTGGCCGGATAATATAAATTGAAGAAAAATTAACTTCACGAAGTGCCTTTTCCATTTGTCCTTTTACTTTATTGTAAAAAAACAATGATTTGGAATTTGCACCCATCGCACTTACTACCAAGAAGTTTTTAACACCCGAATTTTTTGCAAGCTTGGCGAACTCGATAACATAATCTTTGTCGACGATGCTGAAAGCTTCTTTTGAACCGGCTTTATCAAGTGTCGTACCCAAGCAACAAAATGCGGTGTCGGCTTCCATACTTTTTCCGGTCGGAAGTTTTTCCCAAGAAACTTTCTTTTCAATTAATTTTTCATGGGTAAAAGCGGTCGGGCGGCGGCCAATGGAAATAACTTGCTCCACTTTTTCTTCGGCAAGAAGAAGCTTCATTAATTCATTTCCGACAAGACCGCTGGCACCGGCGACTAGACATTTCACTATTGTAAAATACCTTCTGCCTTCATAGCGGCTTTTACAGATGGACGAGCTTGAATGCGCTCCATGTACGCCAGAAGTTCTGGCCATTTGCTCATGTCGACTTTCAAAAATTTGGTCCAACCCAAGACTGTAAAAAGATAAGCATCACAAACGCTGAATTCTTTTCCTAAAATAAATGGCGATTGTTGGATAGTTTCTGTTAAGACGTCAAATTTCCTTCCAAGATTTGCAACCGTGAAATCACCTAAGGTTTTAGCTGCCGCTTGGTTATCAGGAAAAATTCTTCCCATTCCCCACAAGTTTCCAAAGCCTTTATGAACTTCGGTAGCAATAAAATTTAAGGCTTCAAGTCCTCTGTATTTTGCCATTCCTTCTGTTGGAAACAATTTTAGTTCAGGTTTTTGCGCGGCCAAATATTGCAAAATTGCTGCGTTCTCGGTGATTAATTGATCATCATCAGTTACTAAGGCTGGAACATAACCTTTACGGTTTAGTTCTTTAAAAGCCTCGTCTTTATTTCGTAAGTCGACTTTGATTGCTTCGTATTTTAGTCCCAATTCTTCCATAACAATGTGCGGAGCAAGGGAACAGGAACCCGGTGAATAATATAATTTCATTTGAATACCTCCTAGAGGCCGAACTTTTCCATAATCGACCCGGCTTTATTCTTTACTGCCGGTATAGGAAATTGCAACGCCTCTCTGAGTAAAGAGCGAATTGCATCGCGACGTGCAGGGTCTTGGAGGATTTCTGGATTAGCATCCAAGTTAGCTTCTACCTGATAAAGTGCCGCCAACTGTGGATAGTTTAGAGAGACTTCGTTGACGTCGGCCAAGTGTGGGTCGGTCGCAGCCGGGGTGTCACAATTCTCAAAACTGTAACAAGGTGGCTCCGAGACTACACTTTGAAGAAATTCGATATCCTGAACCGATTGCATATCTCTTCCCATTAAAAAGGCGATAGTGCCTCTTTCATTCCGCCGATTCATGGGAAGCTCTGAATATGCATTGGCTAAAGCATTATGGAAAGCCGGCGAAAGATTCTTTAATTCATCCATTCGTGGGTCATTATCATTGCGCGATTCAAGAACCTCTTGAAGGATCGTCCATTTTTTCTTTTCGGTTTCGCTAAGAGCCTCTACCTGATCAACCGCTAATGGTGGGATTGGATGTCGAGGTTGAAGTTCCGCAGTTGAAGGTTCGCCACTAGGGGTGCCTTCGGAAAAATCAATAAATGGGTCTTTAGCAGGATCATTTGGTCCCATTGTTCCGTCCGCATTTTCTGATCGATCCCGAAAGTGCAAAAAGAAAAAGAGCAATAACAAAATTATTGCTCCCGTAAACAGACCTAAGAAAATTTTCTTATTATTTTTTTGCATTGAAGTCAGCAAGCATAGCTTTCTTCACGTCTGGCTTACTGATACGGCCTAATTGGTTAGCGGCATATAAGTCAGCGTCCATTTTTACTTTATCTGTGCAGTTAGCGCAGAATTTAGAAATATTTTTTAACATGATTGTTGAAGAACCGTAAGATCCGTATTGAGTCGAATCACATGCAGCTTCACCAGCTAAAGAAGCGCCAGTCCAAATGCTTGTCATGTTGTTTCCGTTTTCATCAAGAAAAGGAGTAGGGCAATTGTCATGCGGCCAATTTGCTTTCGCGCGCTCGGTATGACGAGCTTCGTGATAAACAACCATCATACGTGCAATTTGCGGATGACTGAATTCAATGAAATTTTTTGTTAACCACATTTTCGCGCCAAACAAAGGCATTACACAGGCAACCGCATTTCCGCCGCCACAAGCGCTGATACCAACGCTTTTAACGTGGGACTCTAAAAATAATTTGTATTCTGCGCCGCTGACGTCTTTAAAAATTTCTTTATGGAAAGGAGTTTGTCCGCTGCCTTGAATTGCATAAACAAAATCTAGATCCTCTAGCATTTGTTTTTGAATGTCTTTTGGAACATTGGCATCAAAATCAAGTGCCCAAGCTTGGCCTACGAAAAGAACAACAGACAATAGAGTAACTAATGACTTCATGAAAACCCCCTCCGGTTGCGAAATCCATTTTGAAATATAGCTTTCTAAAATCCTTATGGTCTAGGGCTTTTACTTAATTTTTATTTATAGGTGCGATAAGGAAAATCTTGGTTAGGTATTTTACCCTTCAACTCGAACTCATTTTGTCTAAAGGCGGTTTTAGGCTTTGGGCACTGCATTCACAGTTCGAATTTGCTGTGCTTTACGCAAGGTAAAAATATTCCCTATCAAGGTTAGTGCGATTCCCAGGAAGGTAAGAAATGACCACTGAAACGATTCAAAAAAAGTAGAAATAATCAGCGCAACAACAGGCGAAACCACGGTGGTATAAACGGCTCTTTCGACACCTAATCGAGCTATTAAAGTCAGATATCCCAGGAATGCCAACACCGTACCAGGGACTGCTAAATAAATTAAACTAATCCAATATTCTGGTGCTGCGGGAACATGGAAAATATCTTCAAAAGCGATACACAAAATGGCGTTCAATGCTGCCCCGTAAATCATTGCCCAAGTCGTAGACTGCAAAACGGGTATTTTTCGCTGCGAACTTCCAAACGAAAACATATTTCCCAATGAAGCAAAGAATGCTGCCGTTAACGCCAAACCTGCGCCCAGAAAGAATTCGCGGTTAAAGTTAACCTCATGAAGCTGGCGCCAAAAAATTAAAAATAATCCTGTTCCACCGAGAACCGCGCCCCATTTAACAGCACTTGCGATGGGCTTACGGAAGAAAAGATGCATTCCGACCATGTTGAAAAATAGCATTGCCATAAATATTAAAGCGACAACCGCGGAAGAAATGTATTTTTCCGATGCATACGTGAACGCATAGTTCATACAGAAAAGAAAAAGTCCTTGAAAGAAGAAATAGAAATGAAAGCTACGTTGCTTCGGAAAAAAAACACCCTTTTTAAGGGCCAGCAGAGTTATTAAAACTGCCGAGATAATAAACCGGTGAAAAACCGATAATAATGGGTAGCCTTCAGTAATTTGAAACTTTATGGCATAAAAAGTAGAGCCCCATACGAGGCTACAAAAGATAAAAAGAACAAAGCTGTTTAATATGAAGTTCAGAAGGAATTCCGATCGATGCTAGAAAAGTTTCTCGAAGGAAGTTATTCTTCTTCTTCGAAATCTTCGTCTTCTTCTTCCTCGTCATCATCTTCGTCGTCGTCATCGTCTTCAGAAGCTTCAGTTGCCTCGATTCGAACCAGCCAACCTTCTTCAAATGGATCTTCCTGGATAAGTGAAGGCTCTTCAATGACTTGGCCATTGACCTCGAGGATCGTACCATCAACAGGAGAATAAATATCCAACGGACCGTCGTCTGTTTCAATCGTTCCTAAAACAACGTCTGTTTCCACTTTTTCACCTTCAGGTGGTAAGTCGACAGAGGAAATTGTTTCGAAATCTTGTAAGCCTTCTTCGTTTATACCAATAGTAACTACGCCGTTTTCTTCTTGGTACCAAAGATAACCCATATAATTTTTGATATCGTCTGCCATGTATGACTCCCGTGGTGAACCGCTGACCAGCTTCACCTCGGTTCATGAAATTGTAAAGTGCTTATGTAAGCAGTTGGATTCGGCAACGTAAAAAAAGCATAAAAACTTTTTTTCATAAATAATCAGCCATCAAAATTTAGAATTTTGAAGCTTTCACCGGCCGAAGTAAGGTGAATTGTGGGGAAGTTCCGCATCTTAACGCGAGACAAAAATAGTTTATCCACAATCCAAATAGTCGATTGATACAAAAAGCAGCACCTTGCGGTGGTTTGTGGTTTCTGGTACACACTCCGCTGTTCGAACGCGTTTGTTTTGTGCCAGGAGGGAAAATGGCTTCAATTCAATTGTTCGTCGTAGGGTCATTATGCGAGGGGATGATCCATCACAGCCTTATTCAAAACTTTATCGTGAGCCGCCGACTAGTAGCGGTGCCGGGAAAGATTTTGAAAAACAAGGTTGGATATCCCTATTTGGTAAATGATCCAAGTTTTCAAGTTCAAGGCGTGATTTATGAAATCGAAGCGCCGGAATTTTTATGGAAACTGATAGACGAACACCAAGGTTACCAGGCGCTTAACCCCGATGTCGGGTTAAGTTTTAAAAAATCTGTTACTGCCGTTGATGGGGACGGGAATCAGTACGAAGTATGGGCCTATTATATCAATCTTGAAAAAATGAAGGAGCCTTTGGTGGAAACCAAGGGAACTTGTTGGATGGAAGAGTTAAAAACAGTTCCGCCTTTGCCAGAAAAACTAACTGATAAACAAAGAAGTTATATTAAAAAATTAGGTGCAAGTTCCGGTCGCGATATAGTACCCATTGACCTGACCCTGTACCGGGAACTGATGAGTTTGGAACTAATCGTGGATAAAGGTCGACGCCTTGCTCTTTCAGGCCTGGGGAAAGAAGTTTATAAGTACATTGGAGTCACCGTCTAATTTAGCCCCTAATTCTTTAACTAATCCTCTATTTAAAATTGTTTTAGTAGAGCCCGAGATTCCCCAAAACACTGGGAATATCGGGCGAACTTGCGTTGCCACCGGATGCGAACTTCATTTGATCGGGCCCATGGCCTTTGAAATCACTGACAAAAATTTGAAACGGGCGGGATTAGATTACTGGCCAAATTTAAGATGGTCTTACTACCATTCCGTTCAGGAATGGGAAAACCAAGTTTCAGATAAGTCCCGAGTTTTTTATTTTACGACTAAAACTGACCGCCCTTACTTCAATGTTTCTTTCAAGCAAGGGGACTGGTTGGTGTTTGGAAAAGAAACGAAGGGATTGGATCCGGCCATTCTTGAAAAAGCAAAAAATCAAACCTTAACTATTCCGCAACCGGGACCTGTGCGAAGTTTAAACCTCGCTACTGCCGTTGCAATTGCCGCCTATGAGGGGCTTCGGCAAATAAGTTATTCACAAGGAAAAATATGAAAAATAAAGTCGTCACTTGCGTAATCATTGCCATTTTTTTTCAAACCTGGCCGGTTATCACCGGGCTCTATGATGCTAAGTCTTCAGTTTTATTTTCTGGAAAAGTATCTGGTTTTGTTGAGCCACAGTTTAAACAAGAATTTTTTCCGAAAGTCAGTGGACTTTATCGCTTAGAGTTTTTCGTTGATGAAAAAGACCCTGCGAAACAATTTCCATCACCGCCGTTTTCGTGGACCTTTGGTTCGCAAGGGAAGGATCTGAACCAAGGTCAAGGTCCAGCTGAGTTTACATTAAACCAGGGACAAATTTACCGGATAGAAATTGATACAACTGCTTTCAACGCGCTTACCAATGAGCAAAAAGAAAAAGCATATCTGCGTTTTGCCGTGAACCAGGAACAGGTTCTTAAAAAAGCTTCGGACCGCTATCTTTTAGGCACATTTTTGAGTCTTATTTTCGCCGCAGCTGCCTATTGGTTTTGGCGAAAATCCCGTCGACCGGCACTAAAGGACCATAACGCATAGAGTGCTTGAACCAACAATCCGTGCAGGGCATCCTAGTGTGGCTATGATTACAGCTACTCTTAAAAAATTATTTGGTACTAAGCACGATCGTGAAATGAAGAAGATTCAACCGATCGTAGATAAAGTTAATAGCTTCGAAGCAAAGATTAAAGCGCTTTCCGACGATCAGCTAAAAGCGAAAACCCCAGAGTTCAGAGCTCGCCTTGCAAAAGGTGAAACCCTTGATTCATTATTGCCGGAAGCATTTGCTGTTTGCCGTGAAGCTTCTTTGCGCGTTTTAGGAATGCGCCATTACGATGTGCAAATCATCGGGGGCTATGTTCTTCACAGCGGATCCATCGCCGAAATGAGAACGGGCGAAGGAAAAACGTTGGTAGCAACTTTGCCAGTTTATTTAAATGGTCTTACTGGAAAAGGTGTTCACGTTGTAACTGTGAACGATTACTTGGCCCGACGGGATGCCGAATGGATGAGCCGGCTTTACAATTGGCTGGGACTTTCAACGGGAATTATTGTTCACGGTTTAACTGACCAACAACGTAAAGCCTCCTATGGATGTGATATTACCTACGCGACAAATAACGAACTTGGCTTTGATTACTTGCGCGATAATATGAAATTTGATTTGGAAGATTACGTTCAACGTCCACACTTTTTTGCGATTGTGGATGAGTGCGATTCCATTTTGGTCGACGAGGCCAGAACACCGCTGATTATCTCTGGTCCTGCTGAGGCTTCTACCGACAAGTACTACCAAATTAATAAAATTATTCCTCATCTAAAAAAAGAAACCCATTTTACTATTGAAGAAAAAAGTAAGAGTGCGGTTTTGACAGAAGAAGGTAATCACCAGGTTGAAAAACTTTTAAACGTTAATAACGTATACGATCCGGAAAATATTGAATTACTTCACCACGTTTACCAAGCATTAAAAGCACATCATTTGTTTAAACGCGATGTTGATTATATGATTAACAATGGCGAAGTTGTTATCGTCGATGAATTTACCGGTCGATTAATGCCGGGGCGCCGTTGGAGTGACGGACTTCACCAAGCGATCGAGGCAAAAGAAAACGTTGATGTTAAAAATGAAAATCAAACGTTGGCGACCATTACTTTCCAAAATTATTTCCGTATGTACGATAAACTTTCGGGCATGACGGGAACTGCGGATACAGAAGCAGTCGAGTTTAAAAAAATCTATAACTTAAACGTTTCCGTGATTCCTACGAATAAGCCAATCTCTAGAACAGATCACGAAGATGTGGTTTTCAAAAATGAAGTGGCTAAATATAAAGCCATCGTTAAAGATGTTCAGTCCCGTGTCGAGCGCGGACAGCCGATTTTAATCGGTACCGTATCGATTGAAAAATCTGAAACTTTAAGTTCTTTCTTGAAAAACGCTGGAATCAGACATGACGTTTTAAATGCGAAACATCACGAACGCGAAGCTGAGATCGTTGCATTAGCAGGACGTAAAGGTGCAATTACAATTGCAACTAATATGGCCGGCCGGGGAACAGATATCATGCTGGGTGGGAATGCAGATGTTCAGGCGAAAAAATTAGTTCCCGATGAAGAATCTCCAGAATTTTCAGCTGCTTTAGAAAAATTTAAAGCGCAAACGGCTTCTGAACGTGAAGATGTGGTTAAAGCCGGTGGATTATATATTATCGGAACCGAACGGCATGAATCCCGTCGTATTGATAATCAGCTTCGGGGTCGTTCCGGCCGTCAAGGTGATCCGGGTGAATCAAAATTCTATTTATCTTTAGAAGATAATTTAATGCGAATTTTTAATGGCGAGCGGATTCAAAAAATCATGGGATTGTTAAATATTCCTGAAGATGAACCGATTACTGACCGAATGGTTACTCGCGCAATTGAAGGGGCTCAACGAAAAGTCGAAGGACACAACTTTGATATTCGTAAAAACCTTCTTGATTACGATAATGTCATGAACATGCAAAGAAATGCGATCTACAGCATGCGCCGTAAGATTCTTGAAGGTAAAGAGCTGGAAAGAACCGCACTTGATATGTTGGGTGATGTCGTTTCAAATATTTTAGATCTAAATCTTCCTGCCGAAGGTAAAAAAGACTCTTGGAACTTTGAAGGCCTTAACCACAGTCTATCCCAACAATTTGGATTTAAAGTTGATTTAGCTACGGTTCCAAATCAGCCCGATAAAGTAACTGAAGTTATCAAAGAAATCATTAAGACCACTTACGATAAGCAAAAGACATCTATGGGTCCTTTCTTTGATCAGATTATTAAAATGATCATGCTTCAGGTTATCGATCAAAGATGGAAAGAACATTTATTGATTATCGATAAACTTAAAGAAGGTATTGGACTTCGCGGTTACGGTGCAAAAGATCCGTTAATTGAATACAAAAAAGAAGCCTTCAGTGCGTTTGAAATTTTAAATAATACGATTAAAAATGATATCGTTGAAAAAATGATGCGAGTTCAGATCGTTGCTCAACAGGCAGAAGAAGCACTGGAAAGTTTACGTCCGCAAGAAACTGATCTTGATGAATTAAATTATCAAGCTCCGTCAGAGGCCGATGCGGGTGGAAGTATTTCAATGGCAGGAATGCGCGAACCTCAAGGGCCGCAAGCCTCTACCAAGAAAAAGCTAGTTGCCCAACCTCGGGGTGATTCAGACGGACAGACGTTAAATCGCGCTGACCGTCGACGAATGGAAAAAGGAAAAGGGAGAAAGTAATTGGCCCAATGTCCAAAGTGTTTTGGATCAATTGAGATCAAGGAATCCCATTACGGAAGCCTATTCACGTGTCCTCATTGTAAAGCCGTATATTTTATCGACTGGAACGGAAATCCGG
>JAZKJI010000061.1:17540-23497 GCA_040384405.1 Bdellovibrionota bacterium | reverse complement strand
TTACTATCCTGAACTTTGTAGTATAAAAATTGCCTGTTCTATCTGTTTGTTGAGTAGAATAGATATCTGCTCGGGATCAAGTGTATTAAGGTCTTCTAAAATATATTTTCCAAGTTTCAAGCTTAATTTCGCGTCATGAATACGTCCTAATTCGGCTTCTTTGCGGGCAAGCACAGCGCCGTCAGAGATAATGCTAAGAATTCTCTCCGATAATTGTTTCGACGTGTTTGTCCCAGGTTTTCCAGATGTCGAATAAAGCTGTTCGAAGGCAGATTGCAGGCCCGGTACAAGTTCTTTTCGATTTGTCGGTAGATCGTTACTCCATTCGGATTTCCCATTTACCAAAACCATTGGTGCGCGCGGAAAATTGCTACGGGCTTCATCTTTTAAAACTGAAATTGCCCGGTTAATTTCTCTTGCCGCCGCAGTATAATTTCCAGTTGCTGCAAATGCTTTTGCCTTTTCGGTGAGTTTAATTACCGGAGTAATTTTGGCTGCTCGTATTTCCCGGCGACCTTGCTCTTTTCCAACGCTGAAAGCGACGTCGATAAATTCCACGAGTGCTTCGCGATTTTGAGACTCCAACCGGTCTCTTAACTCATAGGCGCTCAGTCGCGCTTCGTAGGTGCGCGAATCACCGGTATAAGGTACTTCTGGTTTAGATGGCCCTGTCCAGCGAACGTTACGGGTTTTATTAATCCGCTTCAGGGTGACTTCATAATGCATCAACGCTTTCGCATAAGGTACATATCCTGAATAATCAATAGTCGGTCCATCTGCGGGCCAAGATAGTTGTTCAACGTTTTTTTTCAAGGAGTCATTGCACTGATTGGCTGCAGCCGCCCTAGTAACTGAAAATCCTAAGCTCATAAAGATTAGGATCGTTAATGTTTGAACTAATACCATTGTCAGATCCCTTCACTGTATTATTTTGTTTCAAACGCGCGATTTCCGGATTGACCCTCGCAGCTAACAAAGCCGCGTACCTTTTGGATCACTTCGGATTTATCTCCCAACGAGATAAATTTTCTTTTCGCATTTAAATTTACATTTTTTAACTTTTGAACGCGGCGAGAGTTATAACCCTGACCGCTATCAACCAAAAGTTCAAGTTGGCATTTTTTAAGATCAAGAGTTGAACTCGAAAGCTCCAATGAATTTTCGAGGCCGTTAAGTTTTGCGGAAATCGCCGGATCGGAAGCAACTTGGATTCGGTCGCGATAGTCTTCCGACTGTCTTAAGAAAGTTTCGTCTTTTAGAGCTTCTTCATCCAATTTATCTGTGGCGAACGAATTCTTTTTTACCATTTCCGCTAGATCGTCACCCAAATCTCCGCCGGCTTTATTCATCCATTGTTTTTGAGTTTTATTAATCTTCGGAGAAAGCATAGAGCTTCCCAATGCTTCGATTCTTCCCACGAAGTCTGCTCGTAAGCCGCCTTCAACGTACCCGTACAGCATCATTCCAAATAAATGGTACCAAGTACCGAATCGGTCCTCGGAATACATAAAACCAAGCGCAATTGGTTTTAATCGTTGGGTCATCGGCAGAAGCTCGCGGCGAACATTTCGCCATTGGTTAGCCAGGATATTTTCAATCGTTAACAACGTCTTATATACATCACCATTATTGATGCGGTAACTAGCGCGGAACATTTCCGGTAACGTGATTGAGTTTCTTTCTTGGGAAACTGCCCATTTATAAAGAGTTTCTTCCGTTCCTGAAACCATGTAACGGTTCGTGCGGCCCATGGAAAGTGCTAATAGAAGTTTTGAATTTATTAAAAGTGGAGATCTCATTTTATACTTGCGTGAAAATTCTTCGCTCCATTTGTGGGGTTCACCATAGGTCGGTTGAATTCCGGCTGCCTTTTCTTCGGTGATAACTTGGGCGAACATTTTTTTAAAACCCTTACGGATTAATGGATTTGATCGCCCTTGGATAGAAGCGTTTAAGTTATCAATCAAAGTAAAGAACCGGGCATCATTATACTCGCGATCCGTTGGTGTAACTTCAGGCAATTGGGAAAAAAGTTTTTCCAGGCCCGGTTGTTGGCTAGAGATGATTGATAGTAAATCTTCAAATTCACCGGCAGTCGCGACGGGAACATATTTTTTAACTTCCGGCTCCATATAATTTAAGTCTTCGTAGGGTGAGATATCATCTTTAGTTACTTTATTGATGGCAGCTCGTTCGTCTTTAGAAAGTGAATACCACATCTGCTTCGGAATTTCGGAAGCAACTTTATAAACCGAGAAATCCCCGGCTGGATCCACCAGTTGGTATCCCGATTGGTGGAATGCAAACAAAGCATCTTTATTCGCGGCTTCCGCATCAGATAAAGTTGATAAACTCTGCGCATGAAGAATCTGAGGCACTGCCAATGCGATCAACAAGAAGCGTTTCATGATTACTCCAGATTCATTCGGTTAAAATTTTCCACTAGATCTTTTAATTCTGTACGAGTTTTATTTAAAAGCTGGTCTCGCAAATTAAAGAATGGAATCTTTTGTGCTTTAGCTATAGCTGATTGGCGGATTTGGAAAGTTTGGTACGAAACAACCAAAGTCGTTCCACTTCCTAAAGGGTAATATCTAAGAACGCTGTTAGCAGTATCCATTAATACGTTAAAGTTAAATAATGATTGAATCGAAATAAAAGCGGGCACTCCTAGTTGAGTATCAAGAGCCGATGGTCCCGGTGTCGCAATTGTTTTAAATCTAGCGTTGAAAGTCATGTCAGGAGGTAGCAATGGCAAATTTGGCAGCGGAGTAGTTCCCTGTAAATCTCCGTTAGGCATTTTCCTTAATGTCTTAATGCTCGGAACAAGACGGGTGACCATTTCAGGGGTATAAAGAGCGGGATTAGATAATTGCCTGATGCCGTGATTGACGATGAATGCACTTTTAAGCAATAGAAGTTTTCCATCAGCACCGGCCATGGCATTAAAGCCATCTACTTCTTTGTTCCACAAAGTTTTCGCTTGGGCCGGAGTTACGTAGGCGTATCCGTTATAAATTTCACCGGGTCTTATAGTTTGTTGATTCACAGGGAAAGAAACAGTCTTATGAAGTACCCATTCAATCGCCATCGCATTGGAAACGCTGATAAAGGTGACGGCCAATAATACAAGTTTTAGAAATGTCATCTTCACGTTGACTCCCTGCTTATGAACGAAGGCCCAACATCCGTCTAATCGTTAGACAGCGTTATTTCCCAAGACCGGTTTAATCCGATTTGGTACCTATCATTCGCGTTATTTAGTTCACGATTATTTATAATTCAAAACGAGGTCCAGACTGACCGGCTGCATCTGGACTTCTTTGCGGGAAAAATCTGTGGGAAGAAGTATGTCTAAACAAAAAGAGGTTAATATGTCGACTGAAAATAAATACGGAAATTTTACTTGGTATTCTTATGAATCTACAAATTCCAAACCCGCTTTAGAATTTTATAAATCCCTTCTTGGATGGCAGATTCTAGAAGAAGACATGGGCGCTCCTGAAAAACTGCAAATGATCAAAGCGGATACTTTAACTTTTGCTGACGTCGAGCCAGCTCCGGGCATGGGACGTAATCGTTGGTCGACTCACGTTACCGTTGAAAATGTTGAAGCAACTTGCGAGCGCGTAAAGCGCATGGGTGGAAAAGTAACAAAAGCTCCTTACACTATTCCACAAGTGGGAAGATTAGCATTCGTCACCGATACTTTTGGATCAGAAATTGGAATTATCACACCAGAAAAAACTGAAAGTTTAAATCATTCCGGAATGGGTGAAAAAGAGGGTCAAATTTGTTGGAACGAATTACTAGTGGCTGATCCTAAAGCTGCGGTCGGATTTTATTCCGAAGTTTTCGGTTGGAAATTTGAAGCAACTGACATGGGTCCGATGGGAAGCTATTATCACTTGAAGGCAAATGGTAAAGGTTGTGGCGGAATCATGAAAACTCCTCCGGGAGCTGAAAATATGGCGAATCTTTGGATGCCATACTTAACCGTTAACGACATCGTCGCAAAGACGAAGCAAGCGGGAACTTTAGGTGCAAAAGTTATTAAGCCACCGACTCATATTCCTGATACTGGGTATTTTTCCGTAATTCAGGATCCGGCAAAATGTGTAAGCTATTTATTCCAGTATACAGGTAAAGAAACTTTGAAAGTTTAATATACTGAAATTCACATAATTCAGAAATCCGCAGGCTTTAAAACTTGCGGATTTTTTTTGGCTCTACCGTTGCATTTGGCTTTGCCGTTGCAATAGATAAGTTTATGAAAACTAAAAATGCTAAAAGCCAATCTATTGAAGCTATGCTGTTCACCCTTAAGACAATCAAAGGCTCAATTTCGGCATTTTTCAAACTCTTAGTGCTAACAAGTATCCTGTTATCTGCCCCCATCACTTCGGCCCGAGAAACGACTTCATTGCCAAGTGAATCCACTCAAGCCCTATGGAGCGAATTTATCCCTTACAGCGATCTAGAAGCGCATCTACCTAAACTTAAAGAAAAAAATCTATCCCTGTTTGTTGCCGTCAAAGCCGATGATCCAAAATTTGATGAATTTGCACAACTCTATCAAAAGGCCGCTCGGGAAGGCGTGCAAATCCGTCCGTGGTTATTGTTACCGGTGTCTCAAGGTTATTGGTTTAATAAATGGAACTATTTGCAAGCTCGCGATTTCGTAAATATGTTTGTCGATGAAATGACTGCCCGAGGAGTATCGATCCAGTGGGTAACGTTTGACATGGAATCACCAAAAGAATTGATGGAAGCCACCGAAACATTTCTCAAGCAGAACAGGGCCAAGGAAATGTTATCTTTATTAAAAGTAAAGAGCCGGGATGGTTCGATAGTCGAGGCCGTTGCGAATTATACTTCCCTTGTTCAATCCTTGCAGCAGCGCGGAATTAAAGTTCACGGAGTAACGACTCATTTTATTTTAAATGACTTAAGCGACAATCACCGCAGAATCCAAAGCGCATTGGGCATCCCAATTTCCGGTGTGCCTTGGGACGAAATTTCATTTATGGTTTATCGTGCTGACTTCCGACGAATCTATAAAAATATCAGCTCCCAAGTTGTATATAAATATGCAAAGCGTGCTCGCAAATATTTTGGTGAACGTGCAGGTATGGATATCGGTGAAGCAGGAAAAGTATTTTTTCCAAAGCCTTTCACTGGATATACCGAGCAAGAAGATTTGAAGCAAGATTTAGAAGCAGTAAAGGCCGCAGGAATTAATAACGTTCATATTTATTCTTTAGATGGAATGCTTGATGAGGGAGTCGATTTCTGGATTAAACCTTACGGATCTGAAAAGCCAAAGAAATTCGATTTGACTACTTTGTTCGTTTTTAGATCGGTTGATTACCTAAAGTTATTGCTTCCGCGCGGGCACTAGTAACTTGGTCCTAGTCTCATTATGAGAACGGCGCCTAACTGATTATTACTTTGTAAACAGCTATAAAGTTCATCGCCAATTTTAAATCGTTTCCCAATGAGAATAACCAAGAATAATCGCTAATTACAAAGTAAGTTAGTTCGGCCATCCCCTTGCAATAAGGAATAGTATCCGGGAGGAATAATGGGGTTGGTTAATTTTGATACATCTAAAATTTCTTTACTAATAAAATGCAGTATTCTTCTAATCGCGCTGTCGTCATGTTCTAAGGGTTCCAGTGGAGGTTCTTCCGGATCTTCCAGTAAAGTATCCAGCAGTGGTTTACAGAGCATTAGCCCAGGCTATGCGGCACCGGGCACGGACTTCGAATGTACTGCTTTTAATCCAACATCATTACGCGGTTACCCTGATGCAACAATTGATTGGCTAGCTTTCCGGGCACCCAATGGTTTAACTCGCCACCACCAATTTACTTTGGCAAGACGAATGGGGTATACCGGAAGTTTCGGCCAGGGCGAACACGAGGCATGGTTAAATTCTACTGGTCGCTTGGCTG
>JAZKJI010000061.1:10470-17530 GCA_040384405.1 Bdellovibrionota bacterium | reverse complement strand
CAGATCTTAACCGCCTATGTAAATGAGTCTGCGGCCAGAATTCAAAATATCACTGATGCCCGCAGCGGAGCTCTTTCAAATGGAGTTCCTTATCTTGGAACTTTCCTTTGTGGTAATCACAACGCATTCCTGGCGGGATTAGCTGATAACCGTGGGCGTTGTCACGTCGGAATGGCTTGCCCTTAATCTTTTATAAGTACATTCAAAGTACAAAACTTAAAACAGACTTGCTGACCTCGTGGCTTGGATGCAGAATTTACGGATGAGTGATTCATCTGCAAAATTCTCCCAAGCCCTGGCAACGTTAAGAACTTTTTCTGATACAGGGACTCCTCGTACCTACGAATATCGCATCGAAGCCCTTACAAAATTAGATAAGCTTATTTCTGAAAACGTGGACCGCATTTGCGATGCACTTGCCGCGGATTTAAGTAAGCCCTTGCAAGAATCTTTATTGGCGGAAGTTGCCGTTGTTCTTGATGAGGTAAGGTTAACGAAGAAAAACTTACGGAAATGGATTAAGCCAGATTCTGTAAGTACACCCTTATCACTTTGGCCATCGAAAAGCAGAATTTATCAAGATCCTTTGGGAGTGGTACTTATTATCGGTCCTTGGAATTACCCATTTCACCTATTGATGCTTCCATTAGTGGGAGCAATTGCCGCCGGCAACTGTGCAATGCTAAAGCCTTCCGAGTTAACTGTTCATACTTCAAAGTTAGTTACTGAACTTATCTCTAAATATTTTCCCCCGGAATATGTCTTTGTTGCCGAAGGTGGAATTCCGGAAACAACGGACCTACTTAATTTAAAATTTGATCACATATTCTTTACCGGCAGTACGGCCGTAGGAAAAGTAGTAATGGCAGCGGCCGCTAAAAACTTAACTCCGGTTACTTTAGAATTGGGCGGCAAGAGTCCAGTTATTGTGAACGATGATGCTGACCTGGATTTAGCGGCCCGGCGAATTGTGTGGGGGAAGTTCTATAATGCAGGTCAAACTTGTGTAGCGCCCGATTATTTGTATGTTCATAAAAATATCGCTGCCCAGTTACAAACAAAAATTAAGCAAACCATCGAAGATCAGTTTGGGGTAAATACCAAAGACAGTAAAAGTTTTGCCCGTATTGTAAACTCCAGAAATTTTCAGCGTTTAACTAAGTTAGTTGATAAAAATAAGGTAGTTCATGGCGGGCAAAGTGACGAGAGATCACTTTTCATAGAGCCCACTTTAATTGGAAACGCACAATGGAATGATGAAGTCATGCGAGATGAAATTTTCGGACCCATTTTGCCAATACTGACGTTTGAAAGCCTGCAGGAAATTTATAAAACCATCAATTCAAAACCAAAGCCCTTAGCGGCCTATTTCTTTTCTAGATCCAAAGCACGGCAGGAAGAATTTTTGCAAACCCTTCACTTCGGAGGCGGTTGTATCAATGATTTAGTGGTTCACTTAGGAAATCCCCACTTACCATTTGGTGGGGTCGGTGAAAGTGGGACGGGCAGCTACCATGGAAAGAGCAGCTTCTTAATATTTAGCCACGCAAAAAGCGTGATGATTAGATCTGGTTGGTTTGATTTTTCCTTGCGGTATGCGCCTTATAAAGAAAAGAACATCAAGTTATTGAGAAAATATCTGAGGATCTAATTGTTGTAAGGTCCATCAATTTGCAAATTCCTGCATTTTTTTGATGAAAACCTGCCCGCGTTTAAGTTGGCGGAATTCTTTTTTATAAACCAAACAAATTTTATCAATAAAATGGGGAGTGCCTTTTACCTTTTCGTATTTTCCCCGCTCGTGAGTCTGTAAAACCCGTTCAGGTAAAATTCCGCATCCCATTCCCTGAGCAACGAAGCTTGCGATCACCTCTAGACTGGCGGATTCGATTATACGATTAAACGTAATTCCTGATTTGCGAAGTTTTCGTAAGATATCCTGAGTCTGCAACAGACCCGGCTCTAGAATTAACACCTCCGGGTTCTTTAAATTGTTTGCCTGCCAAAGACATACTTCATCTTTACATAATTCTTTTATAATCAGATCAGGATTAGGAACGGGATTAACAGCCACTGCGACATCCAGTGCAGAGCTTACAACTTGTTCTGTCATGTGGCGGGAAAGACCGTGAGTTAACTGTAAATCTATTCGTGGGTTTTCTTTTAATAATTCGCTGAGAACCTTGGGAAGCAGGTATTGCGCTACTGCCGTGTGGCAGCCCAATTTTATTACTCCCTGTATTTCTTCGGTATCGGCTTGGATGGCAAACCTTAACGTTTCCCAGTTCTGGATTAATTCCGTGGCTGACTGCTTTAATTTTATTCCGGCACTGGTCAGTTCGACGCCTTTTTTTGATCGTATGAAAAGTTGGGTGTTTAAATCCGTTTCAATTCTTTTCAGACAATGACTGAGTGCCGGTTGGGTAATTCCGATTCTTTCGGCGGCCCGAGTTAAGTGAAGGGTCTGCGCCAGTTCCAGGAAATATCTAAGGTCAGTTTGATTGATCATTAATATTAGTTATCATGAATCTATATTACTTTCATTATATTTATGATTCCCAAGGGGTGTATGAACAGGAAGAGAGATTATTCTCACCATAAAGGGGAAACCAATGAAAAAGTTATTAGGGGCGATTATACTGACGGCGGCCAGCTCCGCTTGGGCAGGGAAGTTTGAAATTATCGGAGAAGGTGCTGCTAGCACGGCAGCAGAATTCATCAATTTGGATATTTCCGTAGTTTCGGAATGTCACTCGAGCGCACTTTCTGCCCGAAAGGCAGTAGATGAGTTAGCCGAACAAGCGGTTGCAGCGTTAAAGCCGTTTCAAACAGAAATGCCACAACAATTGCAAATCGCGCCGGGTGCAAATATCCAACAATTAAAAACTATGTATATCGGGAATGAAAATGTTGTTATTTGTGACGAAGCCCATAACTGGAATTCGAACACGATGATTCAATTTCGCGTAAGGGACCTACAAAGTGTAGCGGCCGTTCAAGATGCGCTTTTGGTTTTAAATCCTCCGAATGTTGCAGCGGAAGCAAAAAACGTTGTTAGACTGAAACTTACCTTGGGTAAACCAAGTCCCGGTGTATTCGCGGAAACGTGGTACAAAATGAGTGACACGGCTTTAGCCCGCGCCCAACAAAATGCGCTTCGCCAGGTTATGGTGTTAATTCAGGGTACAAACCAAACCAACATTGAATTACTAAAAGTTAAGCCGACTACTTCAAGCTCGGGCCAACTGATTTATGATCAAGTCACTTCAGAAGGTGATACCGCTGGTATTGGACTTGGTACGGTTTCAGTTAAGTTAGCTCGCGAATTTACTTATAAAGTAGGACCTAATTAAAGTTTTCCTTGACGTTAGCCGATTAATATGAACAAATGTTCATATTAGGCCAGGGGGCTACGGTGGCAAGGCTAACGTCAGAAGATTTTGAAAAGCGTAAAGCGGTCATTAATTTGGCCGCTTTAACTTGTTTTACGAAATCCGGTTATAATGGCGTCACAATGCGAGATATTGCCCAGCAAGCAAAAATTCCATTGGGCTCGCTGTATAACTATTACGAAGATAAGCTGACCCTTTTTAAAGAAATTGTTAACGAGCAGTCCGGCCAGTTTTTATCGATTGATAACGATGTAATTAAATATCTACTTAACTCTCAATTTCCAGATGATCTTCCAGTTTTAGCTGAAGCCATTCGCAAAAGCGTTGTCCGTTACGAATCTTATTTTAAATTGATGTATATCGATGTGGTTGAATTCGACGGAGAGCATATCAAAGAAGTGTTTTCTGATCTGGATGAAAAATTTAAAAGCGTAATGGAACAGCGATTCCGAACCGTCGGTTTGCTGGGCCCCGGGAAAATAGATCCCGTCTTTGCTTTCATTTCAATTTACCTTTCATTTTACCAATATTTTATTTTAAGTAAGCTTTTCGGTGCGACTAAGATTTTCGGGAAGATGTCTGACCGCCAAGTCGTTGATGGGCTTATAGAAGTATTGAAAAATGGTATCGGAAGGGGGGCAGCGTAATGAATTACTTTATCGACCATCCGGAAAAAGCCATTACCCTGTTTCTGATCACAATCCTACTTTGCCTTGTGATTATCGAAGTAGCGGTATCCAAATTCCAAAAGCGCAATATCTATAATTTTAAAGACACATTCGCAAATTTCGTTATGTACCTTGGCTATTTCACGATCAACATGTTTTGGTTACCAGTTGCTTTCGGGATTTATGTCTTTTTCCACCAGTTTTCTGTTTTTAAACTTGGAGAGCAGTGGTGGTTATTTCAAGGAACGGTACCGGAATGGCATTGGTTATTATTATTTGTTCTAGATGATTTGTGTTTCTATATCTTCCACAGGACCAGTCATGCGGTCAGAATTCTATGGGCGTCGCATGTCAGCCATCACTCGTCCGAGCAATTCAATTTGTCAGTGGGATTCAGGCAAACCTGGTTACCATTTTTTGCAATCATATTTTGGATCCCTTTGGCACTTATCGGATTTGACCCTTTGATGATTATGACAATGCAACTTATAAGTTTATCCATTCAGGCCTTATTTCATACGCAAACGGTTAAATCATTAGGTCCTTTAGATCTAATTTTTAATTCACCATCACACCACCGAGTCCACCATGGAACCCAAGCCAAATATTTGGACAAAAATTTTGGCGGGGTATTAATTATTTGGGACAGGATGTTTGGAACTTTCCAAAAAGAAGTGGAGGCACCAATTTTTGGAATTGGATTGCCAGCCCCGCAGTACAATCCGTTCAAAGTCGCTTTTTACGAGTGTTCACTGATTCTAAATGAAATAAAGACCCGGGGAGTTAAAGAAACATTGATAAGTTTAGTCAAACCCCCAGGATGGAGAAGCCATGAATAAAATAATTTTAGCCATCTCAATTTTCCTAACGGCGTGTGGGTGCCAAGGGGTCATTCAAAATTGGCAAAAAGACCGGCTGCTGAATCACCTAAATCGCATAAAGAATTATCACGGAACATTTTCCGAAACCGGAGTATTGGATTCAAAAGAACCTTTGGTATCGGAGGTTTGGTTCGAAGCTCCGGGAAAATATTCAATTTCAGTAAAGTCCCCACCGAAGTACGCGGGAACTCAACTAAGCTATGACGGATCGACGATGCAGATTTATTACCCGCAAACCAAATTTGCCATCATTTACAAAAACGTTCAGCCACTGACTGCAGAAGACGGACAAAAATTGATCGAAGACTTGTTTCACACTAACGTCGATAGTTTTCATTACACTATGGGACCTAAATCAAAGCTCGCCGGCCACCCTGTGATCCAAATGGAATTCCGGGCAAAGAGTGATCACTTGTTCATTGCAAATGGAGAATCAAAAATTTATGACGAATATTCAATGCCATTGGCAACCGAGCTCCATTACCGGGACGGAAATGATTACGGCTATTCGTTTAGTGAAATCAAATTCAACGCGGAAAGCATTACTTTACCGAAGCCCGCAATTCCGGCGGACACAATAGTATCTGAATGGGATATGAATTCCAAAGGGCTGACGGAAGAAAACCTAAAAGCCCAAGCAGGAATAAAAGTCAGGTTACCAAAAAATTTGCCCAACGGATTAAAGCTAAATAAAATAATAAAACAAGCAGGCCCAGTCCCGGCTTTCACAGCACTCTATGAAAAGAAACCATACTCATTGTCCGTCATATTTTTTAAAGACTACGGCATCAGCGGAATTCCATCAGGCCGAGGGTTAAAAGTGAATACTGGAAAAATTAAGGGACGATTACTACCAAACCCGCACGTCAGTTCCTATTCATTTATTGATCGTGGAATTCAGTATGTGCTGATTGGGAATATTCCTGTGGAGGGGATTGTAGAAGTAGCGAAAGAAATTGGCTCCCAACCATAATTACACACGTTGTGCCGCAGCCGAAGCCGTTCGTCGCGCCCGTTCCCGTATTTGGAAAGCTGTGAAATTATTTTTATTTTTAGGGGCCGGGCATCGTGCCCTTCCGTCGCCTTTGGTACGCCATCCTGGCGGGCGCGGAGCCCCTAAAAATAAAAATAATTTCACAGCTTTCCAAATGCGGGAGTACTCCTTTAATTTAGGAATTTCGTTTACGGTTTGCGGCACGGAGTCGGTTTCGACGAACGACGAACGGTGGCGGTACCCCTGATTCATACCAAATCGTATCACTTTTGTAGGAAGCCTCC
Organism: Bdellovibrionota bacterium; assembly: GCA_040384405.1. Lineage (GTDB taxonomy): Bacteria > Bdellovibrionota > Bdellovibrionia > Bdellovibrionales > Bdellovibrionaceae > JAZKJI01. The sequence continues at coordinate 11,311 of JAZKJI010000061.1, read as the reverse complement.
AGCTGCATCTTTACCTGGGGCGGGCGATAACCAAAGCTGCAGGGGTATATTATGATTCTTGAAAAAAGTGTTTCTAAAGTTCGATCGAAATCCATTTCTCCTCCCATCGTAATTGATCGGGTGAAGGCTGCTCGTGGGATTATTAATGTTGTTCGTGATGACTTTTTGGAGGGTGGTACTAAGCAAAGAGCCGCTATTCCTTTTTTGCAAGAGTGTATGGCTAATGGGTATCGCGAATTTATTTATGCTAGTCCGTTTTGCGGTTTTGCTCAGATTGCCTTGGCTGCTTCGGCGAAGGCTGTTGGCGTTCAGTGTACTTTATTTTGTGAAGCTGATCCTAATACGGATATGAAGGCCCATGAATTTACGGAAATTGCCCAGTCTTATGGGGCGCGGGTTATTCTTGCACCTACTTTACAAGATGCCGAGATAAGTGCTGCGATTTATACAAAGGGGAAGGTTGATAGAAATCAAGTTCCGTTGGGGTTTAATACTCCCCGGTATAAATACTATCTTTGCCAAGAGTTAACTCTTCAATGGAAACGGCTTCGGGAAATTGCCGGGAATCCTAAAAATTTGTGGTTACCTGTGGGAAGTGGGACCTTGGCACAAGTGTTTCGCCAGATTATTTCCGAGCGCACTGAAATCCATTGTGTAGACGTTCATGTATTAGCCAAAGATGATTCCCGCATTCAGGCGGTGCAACAACTTGTCAAAACTCAATACTATTGTGCGCCCGAGAAATTTATCGAAGTCGCTGGCGAGCTTCCACCGCTGGCTTCTAATAAATTTTACGATGCAAAAGTTTGGCAGTTTATTCAATCCCACTCGGAACCGGGCG
>JAZKJI010000061.1:0-10460 GCA_040384405.1 Bdellovibrionota bacterium | reverse complement strand
GGAATGTTGGTCGCTAGAAATCAAATCGTTCGGCGACTTGAAAATCCGTTCCTTGGGCAGTGACGCGGGCTCCGTCACAGTACGGATCGTGTTCAAAAAATAAATACCAACCATTTGCCGCGGCTTCGGTCAGAATTTTTTGTTTTTCTTCGATTAACATCATTGGATTTAAATCATATCCCATTACCCAAGCTAATCTTACGTGCGAGCTTGTGGGTACGACATCTCCGCAATAAAGCAAAGTGGTCTTACCATCAGATACTTTAACCATTTGGTGCGCTAAAGTATGGCCATTCGAAATTACTACTTCAATGCCAGGAATTACTTCCCGTGGGCCCTCTAGCAAAGTTAATTGTCCAGAGTCCAGCAGCGGCTGAAAATTAGAAACGTAGTAACTGGCTTTTTCCCTTAAATTTGGTTTTATAGCTGTCTGGTAATTATCTTTTTGAACATAGTATTTCGCTTTCGGGAATGTGGCTTTCACTTGGCCACCCACATCTTTCGTAGCGCCCCCGGCATGATCGAAATGTAAATGGGTCAAAATAACGTCCGTCACGTCTTCAGGCTTTAATCCGTAACTAGCCAAGGATTTTTCTAAACTGATTTCTGAACCTTCGACATTGTATATTTCCGCGAATTTTGTTCCCAGCTTTTCGCCGTATTTTAAAACGAAGTCACCGCCGTTACCGGTATCGATCACGATATTCCGTTTTGAGGATTTAAGTAATAAACCACGGGCCTCCATTTTAATTCGATTTTTATCATCTGCAGGATTGCTACGTTCCCACAAAACTTTGGGAACTGTCCCAAACATAGCTCCGCCATCCAAACCAAATATTCCCGTTGGTAAGGGACAAACTTCGTAATCACCGATTTTTAATTTTTTAGAAATGACTTCCATAACTTCCTTGCCCCCAGAAACTATACGGATCTTTCTTCGTGTAAAGCATCCGGATTAACCGTAGCTACCCACTGTTTGTAGGCTGCGTAAACTTCTTGAATTGGACCCGGCGGATGTACGGGGCCCACGTGAATCGTTAAAATACCTGGCTTAGCAAAGAAGGCACCTTTTGGCCAAATTTTACTGTTGCCATCAATATACAAAAATAAAATCGGAGTTTTAGTTTTTTCGGCAAAAATACTGACACCGCGTTTGAACTCTTGAATCTTGCCATCTTTAGAGCGCGTACCTTCTGGAAAAAAGATCAGCCACATACGTTCTTGCTCGGTCAGTAATTTTAAAATCAAGTTAATCGCTTCGTGTTTGCGATCTTTGCGGTCAATGGGAATTGCACCTAAACAATGTTGGGAAAAAAATGTGAACACCGGATTAGTAAAGAAATAATCTTTGGCAGCTGCAATATACAAGGTCATCCAATAACGGGTAGGGATGGAAGCCGCGATAGAAGTGGCATCAACATGGCTTGCGTGATTAGAGATAATAATCAGCTTTGGATATTTTTTATAAATGTCGTGGTAGCTGTTACCTTTTACTTTTAAGACAACGTAAAAACGGAAAATAATTCCCTGCAAGAATAGGGACCAAAGCATACGCCAGAACATGCTGGTTAAATCCACATGCCTGGTAAATAACGGCAAATGCTTCAGATACGTCGGAAGCTTCGTCCATTGTTCATTTTCGTATTCCCAATCGCGCATAAGACCTACTTAAGAAAATAAAGCATAATATAATAATAAATCGGTGCGACAAAAATTAATCGATCCATTCGTTGCAAGAAATCTCCGCGACCCAAAATAAATGGTCCCACGATTCTGACTCCGGCATCCCGGCGAACAACGGTCATCACCAGATCACCCAAAGCCCCACCTAAAGAAGCAATCAAACCAGCGGTATACCAATATTTATCTGATTGATCAGGCAAAAGTTGCCTCATGGCGCCAGCTAAAATCAAGGTTAAGGCAACCGATATCACCGTACTGACGATCGTACGTTTGTGATCTAGATTTGAAAACAAAACTCCCTGCTTAAAATAGCGGGCAATAGCGATATTCGTGTTGTCACAAAATTCCGTTAAGACAATTAGATAAAGAATTTGGTACATACCATTTGGTAAATTTAAAATTAATCCCAAATGCATAAACGACCAACCCAGGAAAATAAATCCCAACAAGGTTAGCGAGATATATTGAATCATTCGTTTATAGTTGTTTCTAACTAACGGAACTAAACAGGATATTCCCAATACTGCCATCGGTACGACATTATAAATATCGGCGCGGCCGTAGTAACTGCAAACTGCTAGTGCGACGATCCCCGCGTAACAAGTTAAAACAAAATAACTGCGATGGAACATTCCAATGATTTTAAAAAATGCTTTTGCACCGTAAATTGCGGTGAACATTAAAACTAAAAGTGGAGCCGGAGCAGGTAAACCGAAAACAATGAAAAGTAACGGAGCCGCCACTAACCAACTTTTGATACTGGCCCACGCACTGATAAAATAATGGGTTTTACGACGAAAGATAAATACAAATAAACCCGACACGAAAATAATCGATAAAACGATTAAAGCCGTCTTCTGATAAATCGGATCGTTCCACAAAGTGTGGTGATAAATCAAATCTGGATCCATGGGAACTAGTCCTCCCGAAGTTGATAATCCTTAATCTTTTTGTACAAGTTCGAGCGCGACACTTTTAGCTTCACTGCCAGTGCATCAATATCCGGCTGTTGTCGCAACTCTTCCTGCAGCACCGTAGCTTCCACCTTTTCCATATACTTTTGCAAGCCTTCGCTTAAATCCAGGGGGACATCTGCTAAAACTTTAGGCGTTGTTGACAGCTTTGGAAGCACTTCTTTGACATCTTCCGAACGAATGACAGGTAAAGGCGATAAAAGCTGAAGTCTCGAGCAGACGCGCTTAAGTTCCCGAACATTCCCGGGCCAGGCATATTCGGATAGAGTTTTTAGCCCATCGGGCTCTAGTTTTTTAGATGACCTGCTACTGTCAGAGGTAAAAAAATACTCGCACAAATCAGCAATATCTTCGGTGCGATCCCGCAAAGCAGGAAGAGAAAGTTTGTGTTCAGAAATCCGGTAGTAAAGATCTTCCCGAAACAAACCTTTTTTAACTAAATCAAGAAGTGGAATATTGCTAGCAACGATAACTCGAGTCTCGATAATTTCAGAATCCTTAGCGCCAACCTTTCTTAATTCTCCGCTTTCTAAAAAACGCAAAAGCTTTACCTGAAGGCCCAACGGAAATGCTTCCATTTCATCAAGAAATAAATCGCCCCCACGGGAAGCTTCCAGCAATCCCATTTTATTTTGTTCGGCCCCGGTAAAAGCACCTTTAATATGTCCAAACATTTCACTTTCAAAAATATTTTCAGGAATAGCGGCAACATTCACCGCTACCCAAGGGCGCGGATCTTCCTGAGAGTGAAGTGCACGTGCGACAACCTCTTTACCAGCACCCGTTTCACCTTCGATAAGCACGGCAGCTCTTTCGCCTTTAAGACGGGCAATCTCCTGTCGAAGCTTTTCCATAGCCGAGCTCTTGCCAACTAAATTATGTTTACCCGCAGCCGAAGCCAGACGAAGCGACCAAAGAGCTTCAATTTTTTCCAAGTGAAGTCCAATTTCATTTTTAGAAAGCGGTTTAGCCAAAAATTTCTGAGCCCCAGCCCGAAGACCCTTTTCCATAAGATCCCGAGTAAGATCACCAGACATTGCAAGAATTTCGGTGAAGGGGTTTTTTCGAACGAGGAGTTCGATGACATTAAGGCCACCCGGAAGATATGGGTCGGCAACGGCATCGGCGACTGCAACGGGACCGGCAACCGAAGAAGTATCAGCACGAGCACCAGCACCAGCACCAGTACCAGCATCAGTACCAGCATTGGAATTGGAATTATTACCGGCGCCGGTAGTAGTTTTCCGTCCGGTAACAGACGACGGAGCCGGTGACAGTGACTGGCCCCGCAGACCGCTGCCAGCTGCCGGCATACCGTCCAAATGCATGTCGATCAGGGCGGCGTGAAATGTATGCTGCCAAGGAATATACAATGGATCCTGCACGCTGATGACTTTCCATCCCTTTGGCACTGCCATTTTTAGGGTTTGGTGGATTAACGGATCATCATCAACTACCAATAACGTAAATACTTGAGGTTCCATGGTTAAATTGTGAAGGAACCTTTGGAATAGAGCGATAGTTATCGCGCTATGTTAATCTGTGACGTAACCTCTCATCTCTTGTTCAATCAAGCTAATGAAAAATCCAGTTGATATTTTACTTGTCGAAAATGTTCATCCCATTGCCTTAGAAAAACTCCAAGCTGAAGGTTACAATATCAAAAGCTTACCTCATGCACCTTCCGAGGCCGAACTGCTGGAAATTTTACCGAACTATAATATTTTAGGAATCAGATCCAAAACCGAGCTCACTAAACGGGTCATCGAAAAAAATCCGCAATTATTTTTGGTCGGAGCTTTTTGTATCGGAACAAATCAAATTGATTTGCAGTCAGCGCGAAGTTTTGGAATTCCAGTATTCAATGCGCCTCACTCGAATACCAGATCAGTTGCAGAATTAGTAATTGCCGAAATGATCGCGCTATCCCGCCAGCTGGGTGATCGAAACACTCAAGCTCACGCCGGCGGTTGGGTGAAATCAGCAGCGGGTTCACGTGAAGTTCGCGGAAAAACTTTAGGTATTATTGGATATGGCCATATCGGAAGCCAACTCAGCATCATGGCGGAAGCGATGGGCTTAAGGGTTGTGTATTACGATGTAATTAAGAAATTACCTCTAGGTAACGCAATGGCCAGAAGAACCATGAATGAAGTTTTAAAAGAAGCAGACTTCGTGAGTCTCCATGTTCCCGAAACTCCGGAAACAAGAAATTTAATTACTAAGCGAGAATTGAATTTGATGAAAAAGGGAAGTTATTTAATCAATGCTTCCCGCGGTACCGTTGTGGTGATCGAAGATTTGGTGGAACTGTTAAAATCACGCCATATCGCCGGTTGCGCGATCGACGTTTTCCCAATGGAGCCATCCTCTAATAAAGAAAAGTTCCATTCTCCATTACAGGGATTGGATAACGTCATCCTTACTCCGCACATCGGTGGCAGTACGGAAGAGGCCCAATATAATATCGGTGTCGAAGTTGCCGAAAGTTTTTTACGCTATTTAAAAATTGGTTCTTCATCGGGTGCAGTGAATTTTCCGAATGTGGATTTACCATTGGGAAAAGGTGCTTGTTGCAGATTATTAAACGTACATCGTAATGAGCCCGGAGTACTCGGAGAAATCAACGGAATCGTATCCGAGCATGGCGCAAATATTCAGGCTCAGTTTCTATCTACCGATGAAAAAATCGGTTATCTGGTGATGGATTTGGAAACTGATAAGATTAAGGATATTTATTCTGAAGTTGTTGGTTTGAAGCGGAGTTTGCGGACTCGGTTGTTAGGTTAACGCGAAGCTTTCTGAACGTCGCGGGTACTGTATAAAAGGAACTATTGGCAGACAACGTGGTCAGTAAACGGTTGTCCGCTTCTGACACCTTGGTACAAGAGGGTCAGTTCTTTATTATTTTTAGTTATCGTTGTTTGAACTTGCAAAAGATTTTCCCCGGAAAAAATTAAAGTGGCATCAGCTTTTTAAAATACAAAAGAGACTTTTGTACTCGCATGAATCGCTTTTCAAAAACTTTTTTTCGCGCGAGTTGTGATTTCATAAAAGTTATTCCAATCCAGCAGCAGTGCAACAGCGATTGATTTCAGGACTTCAGGTGGTAGCGTTTTGAACATCGGAGGAACTTTTGAATCATCTAAAATACATCTCTTTATTTATTATTCTATTTACGTTTTCGGCATACGGTGCAGACGTCTGCGGCCGAACTGAGGCGGTTAAGATTGCGCTTGAAAAAAGTACTGCGAAAACTTGCGATCAAATAACTTCAACTGATTTAGCCTTAGTTACTTCACTTAATCTTTACAAAAAGGGAATAAGGGAGCTTAAGAAAGACGATTTCCAAGGTTTGTCGTCGGTGGAGTGGATTAGCCTTGATGATAACGAGCTTACTACGCTGCCAGATGGAATTTTTCAGGGTCTCACTTCTTTGCAAGACATTGGTTTGTTTCGAAACGATATCCAGCACTTGCCAGAGGGAGTTTTCCAAGGTCTTAGTTCTTTAACAGAACTAGATCTCGACGTGAATAACCTCACCACACTGCCTAAAGGTATTTTTCAGGGCCTCACGTCATTAGAGTACCTTCTGTTGTCCCAAAATGAATTCCCTACTTTGCCGGAAGGGACTTTTAACGGCCTCGCTTCTTTGAAGGTGCTTACTTTAGACTATAATCAACTGACCTCTTTGCCAGAGGGAGTTTTTCAAGGCCTTGCCTCTTTGCAAGAGCTAACTCTTTATGAAAATAAACTTAACAATTTGCCACAAGGGATATTTAAAGGGTTTTCCTCACTGCGGTGGCTTGCGCTCGACTCAAATCAAATTAGTCATTTGCCCGACGGAATCTTTAAGGATCTCAGCTCAATAGAACTTCTAGAGCTTCAAGAAAACCAAATTTCAAATATTTCCGAGCAGGTGTTTAACACTTTTCCAACAAATGCTTACCTTTTGTTTTGGGAAAACCCGGTTTCAATTGATGCAAAAGCGCTGCTTCAGAGTCAGCTTGGGTCCTATGTGATCTTTGAGGATGCCAAATCTAGCAAAAAAAATCGGGGCGGTTTTTAAATTTGGTTGGTGTGGGCAGAATTAATTATTTCAGCACCCGCGACGTCCAGAAAGCCTCGCGTTACCGCGAATAGTGCCACATGATTTCAATATTAACAGAAGACGGATCCAGCACATAAAAATGCCTATAGGTTTTCCCATTTAGGGAAAATGTGCTGAAACCAGATTCAGAATTGATCGGGACATCTGCACGAGGCTTAAGTTCCATCGCAAATGCAGAATGAAGTAACTTTTCAAATTCAGCTTCGGAATCAACCTCAAAAGCAATATGTTGGGCGTACATTAATTTCGGTGTACCGGTAGGAACAATTAAAAGCTCAAGGTCGCGACCTTGATTTTCTCGGTGAACAACCTGGCAATCACCCAGGCCTTCGTTAAATGTTTTTGTAGGAACAAACCCCAAAAAGTCACAATAGAAACGGGTGGACCTTTCAACGTCTGTAGAGCTTAGGAATAAGTGATTGATACGCACTAATCGAAAATCTTTCCAGGATTAACAATCCCCATCGGATCAAAAATTTTCTTAATCTGGCGCATATAGGAAATTTCCGCAGTACTTCGCGAAAAACTAAGGAACGATTTCTTCGTTAAACCCACACCGTGTTCCGCGGAAATGCTTCCTTCAAAATCTTTGATCAATTGAAAAATAAGTTGATCCACTTTGCGGCATTCCTGAACAAAGCTATCTTTCGTCAAATTTTCGGGACGCAAAATATTTATATGTAAATTGCCGTCACCAATGTGACCAAACCAAACGACTTCCCACGTCGGATAATTGGACCGCAAAATTTGATCTAATTTTCCCATAAACGCAGGCACGTCTGAAATTTTAACGGAGATATCATTTTTGTAAGGTGAAAAAGATGCCAGCGATTCGCTGATGTCTTCCCGGTAGCGCCAAAAAGTTTTTGCTTGGGTTTCTGACTGGGAAAGATGCCCGTCGGCAATATATCCGGCTTCGACAGCCGCAGTGAAAACTTCCAGAATTTTTTCTTCGGATCCCGCGTTTGCTTCCATTTCCATCACCACATAAAACGGTGAGGGCGAAGAAAACGGATGAGGCAAACTAGTTTTTTCCATCACTTTTTGCAATGCCAGTTCAGAAAACATTTCAAAAGCCGTCAAATTTAATTTTCCACGGAATAGATCAAAAACTTTCATCACGGAATCTAATTCCGGCAAAGCCACCAGAATAACTTGGTAGGGTGGGGGTGCGGGAAGTAAGTGAAAAGTAATTTCGGTAATAAAACCTAAAGTTCCTTCGCTTCCGATAAATAACTGTCGCAAATCATACCCGGTAGCATTCTTGATTAATGAACGGTTAAGTTCCAATACTTCACCAGTACCGGTGACAACTTTTAAGCTTCCGACATACTGGCGAGTTAAACCGTAACGTAAAACTTTAATTCCACCGGCATTGGTTGCCACGTTTCCGCCGACCTGACTGGAACCCCTTGCCGCGAAATCAACGGGATAAAATAAACCTTTTTCGTGGGCGTACTTTTGCAGTTCTTCGGTTACAACGCCTGCTTCGCAAGTGACAGTCATATCCAATGCATTAAAATTTGAAAATTTATTCATACGCTCGAAACTAACAACCACTTCTTGATTGAGGGCGCAGGCACCACCGCTCAGACCCGTGCGGCCTCCAGAAGGAACTAAAGAAGTTTTTGTGCTAACCGCCCATTTAACAATTGTGACAACGTCTTCGGTACTTTCGGGAAATACGATGGCCGATGGTTTAATATCAAAATACGTTGTCCAATCTTTACCGTAATACTTTAAAGATTCCGGATCGGTTTTAACTTGAGTGGGTTTTAGTTTTAAACCGGAAAGATCAGCCACCTTGCTCATCCATTTTTCCTTGTTGAAGAGTCGCGAAGAGTTCTGAATTTAAAAAATCCATAGATAGGGCAAAGTCCCCAAGCCGCCGTAATCAGCAAATACAATCCAAAGACAGCCCAAAAAGGTCCACCCGCCAGAAGGTACGCTACTAAAAAGCATCCCGCGATAAATCGAAAGATGCGATCCCATACGGCTAAGTTACATTTCATGTAGCAGACTTCATCAAATCTTGAAGTTCACCGTTTTGGTACATTTCCATCATGATGTCACTGCCACCAACCAATTTTTTATTTACGTAAAGTTGGGGAATGGTTGGCCACTGACCGTACTCTTTAATTCCGTTGCGGATTTCTTCGTCTTCCAAAACATTAACATCCTGGAATTGAACTTTAAGTTCTTTTAAAATCGCGATCGCACGAGCGGAAAAACCGCACATTGGAAAGCTTTGGTTGCCCTTCATAAAAAGAACGACTTTATTTTCATTCAGTAATTTTTCGATACGTTCTTTAGTTTCCATAAATATCTCCTGTTAAAAATTTATCTTTAAATCAATTTCGTTCGGATCGAAAGCGCATGAACTTCACCAGTTTTTAACTCCGGACCGAAAGCCGCCATTACTTTTTGGTGTTGTTCGATTCGTGACAAGCCTTTAAAAGCCGGGGACTCTACAGTTACTTCCCAGTGATCAGCGGTTCCGGTTAAATCTACAACTTCAATTTTCCCGTCGGGGAAATGGGTCTTTAATCGTTCGGTCATTGATTCTTGCGTCATAGTGAATGGTGTACCACAACTGAAAGCTTGATAGCAATGAGACCTCGCTTTCTAATGTAAAGATGCAGCGAGGTTTCTGGGGTTCGGGCCCCCTTCATTTAACCCTGATTTCCCTATTTTTTCTGGTTTTATTCCGGTGTGAGTACTTTTTCTGGCATTGGTCGACCTATTCTCAGCAGCCTTTCACGCAATTAGCGCAGGCATTCTTAACTGGGATGCGGTTCGACTTGGCCGTTGCAACGTGGTTATGCGCCCCTTTTTGGTTATTTTATTTTCTTTTTCCTCTGGCTTGGGCGAGGAATGTTTTTAAATTGACGGTTCTTTTCGTGTTAATTCATCTGCCATTTTGGGTGATCGAGTCCATCGACCTGATATTAGTGGATTACATCGGTAAACGAATGACGATCGGGAATTTTTATCTCTTTAATGAGGTCCCGGGTCGGTCCGGAATAATTATTCCATTTTTGATTCCCATGCTTTTTCAAATCATTCTGATTCTGAGTTTAATTTATTTAATTTTTAAAGCAGCAAAGCAAAGACCGATTTTTCCATATCCCCTTAGGATCGGCAAACATCTGGGATTGTCTTTAATTACGCTGGCAGTGCTGACTGTTGCGGGGCGTGGAGGTACCCAACCGAAACCGGTTAATTTCTCTCCTGCGCAAGTCTTTCACGAATCATTTTTGAATGAAGTCGTATTGAATTCCAGTTTTACCGTCATTAAAAGCTGGAGCAAAAAAACGCTCAAGCGAAAACAATATTTCTCATCACCGGCCGAGTATATTCCATTATTAAATTGGAAAGCTGATGTGCCAAGGGCTCATTGGGCCAAAGATATTCGGTTTCAAAGCAAACCAAATATAGTTTTGATTATTATGGAAAGCTTTTCCCTGGAATATATGGCGCTAGAACCGGGGGAAGTAACGTACACACCTTTTTTGGATACAATCGCCGCGAAATCCCTATTCTTCACTAATGCATTCGCAAGTGGAAGAAGATCCATAGAGGGAATTGGAGCTATTTTTGCGGGCGTTCCACAAATGATGGACGAGCCATTTATTTCTTCTGAATTTTCCACTAATGAATTTCGTGGTCTGGGTACAATGCTTACCGAGCAA
>JAZKJI010000060.1:0-5321 GCA_040384405.1 Bdellovibrionota bacterium | reverse complement strand
CTCTGAAGTTGGCTTTTGTCGGCGCGAAGATAGAAAGTAGTTTTAACTGGTTTTAATGCGCGAACGGTAACTGATGTTTCAGTCGTATTTTCAAGCGAGTTTTCAGAGCCCGAATAACCGAAAGAAATGAAGTATCCATTCAACTCAACAGCTTTCGTTCCAGTTGATAAATCTACAGACAAAGTTTGCTTTGGCTTTAATTCAGAATCTTCAAAAAGACTTTCTTCTACTGTGCACTTAACAGCCGATGCATTATAGTATTCCTCATTCTGCGCCTGCGCAGAAACTGAGAAAATAATGTTCAATAAGCTCAATAACGTCACAAGTATTTTCACAAAAACTCCTCTAAAGCCAATAAAATCAGCTTCACCAAAATTTCAAAGTTCAAAACCAATTAACATGGAAAACACATGCCAAAAAATTAAAAATCACTGTCTATTCGGGACCAACGACGTAGTTTAAGGGTGTTTAAACCATTTTGACGGCTTCAAGCATTTAAACAATTTAAACAGTTTTTATTATTTTCTTTCTCTAAGTATAAGTTAAATGCAGGTAGTAATACCGCAGACGTAATTGGAGAAAAAAATGAACAAAGTTTTAGTCCTATTTTTAGCAATGACCTTACCTTTATCAGCACTAGCCTTACCAGCTGACATCAACTGCATGAACAAAACAAATACGACAACCTTAGGCGAAATTCAAATCAGGGCAGTTCCAGTAGATGGAATCAATTTCTGGAAAATGAAATTCAAACTAGATCAAAAGGAAATAAATCAATGGGCCTACGGACCAACCACGGTAGTCGAAACAGCAAACCGCCAATTTCTAGCAGATGGTTTTTCATTAGATATCGCACCAACCGGCACGGCCGCACTAAGAGTATTTAAAAACACTTACCCTGGCATATCCGCAGAATCGCATGAAACCTATATTTGCTCCCCAGCAAAAAAGAAAAATTAATTCAAACAAATAATGATAAGCACCCCAAAGTAGCGGAAGGGGAGTGAGGTTGTGCCCGCCTCAAAACACGCCAGTGGCGTGTTTTGAGGCGGAGCATGCGAGCGTCCTCGCACGTCGATGAAATCGACGGCATGGCAAGCGCCTAGGAATGATTGGCTCGAGGCCAATCGTTCCGCGTCCCGATAGGCAGTCTCCCATCAAGGAAAGCTTCGACGAAAACCAAAATAGAATGAAAGTAAGATGGTAGGGAGTGAGGGACTCGAACCCCCGATCCGCCGGTTATGAGCCGGCTGCTTTAACCAACTAAGCTAACTCCCCATTAGATGATTAAGTCGTATAATGCCGCAGGCGAAACCCGAGCTTCAAGTGATTACGCATCTATACGCTAATTATCACTTCACGTTGGGTTATGTATAGTGGGCTAGACCCTATCTATCCTTCACAAAATCGACCAAAACATCAAAGTTTAGGTTTAATTCCACAATCTCATCGTGGCTTCCACCCTTATCAGGATGGAAAATTCGGGATAATTTTTTCTTGGCTAAACCCAGTTCCGTTAAATCAAAAGGCGCATTTATGGGAAATCCATTTTGTTCAAAGTACTCCACCGCAATTTCCACATTCTTTGGGTAACTAGGTGGAGGCGGTTCGAACTTGGTTTTTTTCTTCGCCTGCTTTATGTCTTTTATTTTTTGTTTCTGCTTTTGATATTGTTGTTTTCGATAATCATTTTGTTTTGCCTTCATCGCTTCCTGGGAATCAATTTGTGCTTGGGAAAGGGGACGAGATGAAGGCTTAACATAATTCTTTGAAAATTTTTGTGCAGGTGATGAGTTATCATCCTGAGCAGAGTCGGAAAGCTTTTCGATATCCTGTTTTCCCTCGAGAAAATCCGGGTGATCATTTTCAATTTTTAATAATACGGCCCATGCATGTTTACAAAGTTGGCCCTTTTTGGCGTGAGAACAGTTGCAACTGACGGTCACCAATTTATCTTCCACGGATGCGGATTTGAAAATAACTTTTTGGGATGTAGAGCCCCGAACATAGGCGGTCACCTCTGTATCCGAAGGTTGAGAAGACGTGACGACTCCTTTTTCGAAAAAACCGCGGCCAGCGTTCCTAACTTCTGGCTTAAAAAAGTGTTCCCATTTTTGTTCGAACGATTCGTTGGGCATTCGTAGCGACCTCTTCTAATTAAGATATTCCCTACTTATTCATCTTTCAAGGCTGACTAGTATTGGCTTTCCGCGTTTTTCCCTCTGAAAAATGCTGAAATGTACCTATACCGCCGCTTTATGGATGGTCAATGACCTGGGAAGTGGATATATCAATTATATGAACCAAATCCAAATTCTGCTGCAAAATCCTGACTATATCGTTGTTAACAAAGATGCAGGGATTTCCGTTCATAATAACGAGGATCCTCAGAACCTGCTTTTGCTTTTGGAAAAGCAATTAAAAGTAGGCAAGCTTTTTCCGGTACATCGTTTGGATAAAGAAACCAGCGGCATTCAAGTACTGGCTTTGAATAGTGAAGCAGCACGCACCGTTGCCGAGGAGTTCCAGAAAAAAACAGTTAAAAAAATATACGCAGGTATTCTTCGTGGCCAACTTAAAACCGCACAAGGCAGTTGGAACAAACCACTTACCGATAAAGCTGAAGGTCGAAAAAATCCGGAAGGTTCTGCTAAGGACCGAGTTCCTTGTGATACCCGGTTTAAAGTAATAAAGGGGAATTCCTATTTTTCTTTTTGCGAATTTGATTTAATAACTGGCCGCCAACATCAAATCCGGAAGCATGCCGCTGTTGTTAACCATCCGATCGTTGGTGACCCTCGTTATGGCGATCCGAAATATAATCAAAAGATGGCCGACATTTATAAAACCGAGCGTATGTTTCTACATTGCAGTCGAATTGAATTACTTGGCCAAATTATTGAATGTCCTCCACCTAAAATATTTGAAGAGATCTTATGAATAATGAATCAATAGCTCTGACTCAAACAGTTCAAAAGGGTGGCTGTGCCGCTAAAGTGGCAGCTTCCGAACTTAGAAAAATACTATCACAGGTGAAGTTCCCGTCTGCACATGCTGAATTATTGGTTGATAGCAGTTTGTTTGATGATGCCGCAATTTATAAAGTTTCAGATGACGTCGCTTTGGTTCAAACTCTTGATTTTTTTACGCCCATTTTAGATAGTCCCAGGTGGTTCGGTGCTGTCGCTGCCGCCAATGCATTAAGTGATGTATATGCAATGGGCGGGAAACCCCGCACTGCCATGGGTATCCTGGCATTTCCGATTACAACGATGAGCACAGAAGTAATTGTCGATATTTTGCAAGGAGCGAGTGATAAGATTGCCGAGGCCAAAGCAAATTTTGTCGGTGGACACTCAATCGACGATGACACTTTAAAGTTTGGGTTGTCGGTAACAGGATTTGTTCATCCAGATAAAGTTTGGTCAAATGCCTCTGCAAAAATTGGAGATCATTTAATTTTAACTAAGGCCCTTGGAACTGGAACAATTACGGCGGCGCTAAAACGGCGGGAAGTTACCGAAACCGATATAATGGAAACCATTCACAGCATGGCGACCTTAAATAACATCGTCGATTTTTTAACTGATGATCAAATTTCTTCTATTCATGCGGCGACTGACATCACTGGCTTTGGACTATCCGGGCATTCCATGCAAATGGCAAAAGCCAGCAACTTTACATTCAGAATTACATTTAAAGATTTACCAATATTACCCAAAGCTATGGATTTCTTAGAGCGGGGGTTTTTAACAAAAGCTCATAAAAGTAATTCAGATTATACGGCTGCAGAGATTAAGGTAGATGGACTTAGTCCGTTACAACGATCTTTGTTACATGATCCGCAAACAAGTGGAGGACTGTTATTGTGCGTAAATCCTAAAGACAGCACCTCGATTTTAGAAAATTTGAAAAAACAATTCCCTTTCTCTTCGCGGATAGGTGTAGTGGAAGCCCCTTCATCCGAGCGAGTAATTTTTGAGTAAGTTATTTCCTAGTTCAGAAATTAAAAGTATTTTTGAGCAGAATCTTTCTTTAATCGATGTCAGAGCACCGGTTGAATTCGCGCAGGGACATTTACCTAACGCCATTAATCTTCCTATCCTGAATGATGAAGAGCGGGCGCAAGTAGGCACTCTCTATAAGCAGCAGGGTAATGAAGCGGCAGTTAAGTTAGGACACCAACTGATTTCGGGATCGATTAAAGAGTTACGGGTAAACGCTTGGTTAGAGTTTATCCGGGCCAATCCCAAGACTTTAATTTATTGTTTTAGAGGGGGTCAGCGATCTGGCATCACCCAGGATTGGATTTCTGAGGCGGGGTTTGATTTACCACGATTAGAAGGTGGTTACAAAGCAGCGCGAAGATATTTATTGAAACTGATTGAAGATTTTTCGACTCGAGAATTTCTTTTAATTTCTGGATTAACGGGAAGTGGGAAGACAAGGCTTCTCCTTGAGGCAAAAGAGTTTTGCCCCGTATTGGATTTGGAAAATTTGGCCAATCACCGTGGATCTGCCTTTGGAGGAACTGATACCGAGCAGCCTTCCCAAGCCAACTTTGAAAATAATTTGGCGGTAGCAATTCTAAATTTACAAAAAGTTGTTCCAAGTCATCGAATTTTACTAGAAGACGAGAGTCATACCATCGGGCGATGTATAGTCCCGCTATCCCTGTACAAAGCTATGCAAAATTCAGAAGCAATATGGATGGATGAACCACTAGAATCAAGGGTGGAAAATATATACGAAGAATATATTTTAAATTCCCACATTGGTATCGCGACAAAATCAGGCAAACCCGCGGACAAATTGAATGCTACGGAACTATTTGCTCGCTACAAAAGTTCGCTCCAAAAAATTAGCAGAAAATTGGGTGGCGATCGCACAACTGAACTAATGTCACAAATCGATCTCTCGGTAAAAGCATTTCATGAGTCAAATTCTCTCGTGGAAAACAAAGTATGGATCGAGAAGCTATTAACCTATTATTACGATCCTCTATATTTGAATAATTTTAAGCGACGAAACATCAAGGTGCGTTTAAGTCTTTCCAGAATTGATTGCCTTCATTATCTGAAATCACTTTAGTTTGTCATTTCCGGCCGGGTCTAGCTGGTCGTTAGTAATTCTCAGTGAATATTAAATTGTAAAAATAATTCTATGGACTAAGGGCTAAGTTGCTTCGAAGTGTTACAAGACGTTGATCCCGTTAACGGCTTGAACTGGTGGAAGATCCTAATTTCGTTCAAGTTCTTTCAAAAGGTCTCCGAATGGAACAGTGGGAGATCAGATGACTACAAATCGTGCCCTTATAATTT
>JAZKJI010000059.1:28072-31223 GCA_040384405.1 Bdellovibrionota bacterium | reverse complement strand
GTACTGTCGCGAATCGAATTAGAAAGAACTAAAAATGCGATCACTAACGAGCGGGAAAATTTCAGAAATTTATTCCGCCAGACTCCGGAAATGGTTTGTGTGCTTTCCGGACCAGATCATCTGTTCGAATTCGTTAATGATGCCCACATTGCAGCCCTAGGTTTTGATGCAACCGGAAAAACTGTTCGCGAAGCCCAACCCGAATCCGTCGAAGTCCACGGACTTTTGGATGATGTTTATCGGACAGGGAAAACGGCATTACTTCACGAAATCCCGGTTACATTGGGTAATAGTGTTCGTCATTTTAATTTAACTTATGCCGCACGAAAAAACGAAGCCGGAAAAACTAACGGAGTTATGATTTTGGGTGCCGAAGTGACGGATGTTGTTCAGTCACGAAAACTATTAGCTCGCGAAGCAAAATTAATCGAATCGATGCCTGCGCCTTTCTTTGCCGTGGATGCAGACTGGAAAATTATTTATTGGAATCCCGCTTCAGTTGAAGTTATCGGTTTAAAGCAAGAAGCCGTATTAGATAAAGTTATTTGGGATGTTTTTCCTGGGTTAAAGGAAAGTGAGTTTGGCGAAACTTACATCCGTTCTAAAAATGAACAGACAATCCATAATTTTGAAGCGTTTTATTCTCACTATAACAGATGGTATCGGGTTTGGTCCTTCCCTTTTGAAGGTGGAATTGCCGTTACATTTTTAGACGTAACTGACAGAAAAATTATCGAAGAAGAGTTGGAAAAATCCAAAGAGCGATATCGAATATTATTTGATCACAGTCCACTGCCTAAATGGATTATCGACGTCGAAACTTTAAAGTTCGTAGACGTAAACAACGCTGCCCTTCAACATTATGGCTATACCAAAGAAGAGTTCTTATCTTTAAAGGGAACAGAAATTCGTCCACCAGAAGATGTTGAAGGCTTTGTTGAAACCATGAAGATGGATTTCACAAAAGAAAACCAGGATAAAATAAATCTTCGGCGCCGTCACATGAAGAAAGATGGCACTATCATAGAAGTGGAAATGTCCGCGCTTGATATCGTTCTTGACGGCAGAAAATGTCGAATCGGAGCAGCGGTCGATATCACGGAAAGAGTAAAGGCCGATGCCCGCCAAGCAGAGCTTTTAGCTCACGTCCAAGCCGCAAAAGAAGAAGCTGAACGAGCAAACGATTTAAAATCAGCGTTCCTAGCAAATATGTCCCACGAGATTCGCACTCCGTTGGGCGCGATGGTGGGTTTTGCAGATTTATTGCGTGATCCAAGTTTATCCCGCGAGGAACATTCAAACTATATCGGCATTCTCACTAGAAATGGCGAACAGCTATCAACGATCATCAATGATATTTTAGATTTATCAAAAGTTGAGGCAGGCCATTTAACCTTAGAATTCGAAGATACCTCCGCCGATCAAGTGGCAGCTGACGTGGTGTCGTTAATGCGTGTAAAAGCGAACGAAAAAGATTTAGCTTTGGATTTTAAAGCAGAGTCGTCTACTCCAACAACTATTGTGACAGATTCACTTCGCGTTCGACAAATTTTGATGAATATAGTGGGTAATGCAATCAAGTTTACCCAAGCAGGTTCAGTCAAAGTACGCAGTTTTGGAACTGATGCAGGTCCCGACGGAAGAATGCTTTATTTCGAAGTAAAAGATACCGGCATAGGAATCCCAGAGTCAGAAAAAGAAAGAATTTTCGAAGCTTTCGTGCAAGCGGATGGAACTTTAGTGAGACGCTTTGGTGGAACGGGATTAGGCCTAGCCTTATCCCGCGAACTAGCGCGAAAACTAGGTGGAGACGTAACGGTCACAAAAACTGCTGAAGGAAAAGGTTCAACATTTTTAATTTCTATTCAAGACCAACCAGAAAAAAGAACCGAGCGCAGCGAGCGCCAAACCGAAAGTGATTTCGGCGAGCCCGCTCAAAATTCCCTGGAAGGAATAAGTGTATTAGTTGTGGATGATTCTCCGGATAACCGGCAACTATTGTGGCATTTTCTAACAAAGTTTGGCGCGATTGTGGATTTCGCAGAAAACGGATTACTAGGATTCAAAAAAGCCCTAGCAGGAAATTTCGATGTGGTGTTGATGGATATCCAAATGCCAGAGATGGATGGATATACGGCAACGGCCAAGCTTCGTGGTGCTGGTTACCGTAAGCCAATCATTGCGCTTACCGCGCACGCGATGTCGGAAGTGCGTAAGAAGTGCTTATACGTTGGTTGTAGTGATCATTTGACGAAGCCTATTAAGATCAAAGAACTTGTCGCGCTGGTGGCGCGGTTTGGGCATGCGTAGTAATTCGCAAACAACAAAACTAATATCGAACAGGTGTTTGCTTTAGCTGACACCCTGTTTCTGGAGCGTTCAGAAAACGTCGCATCAATAAAAAAGCACCGACTTTGCGACCGGTGCTATATCAAAATTTCAGTTTAAAAACTATTGCTCTCGGCAATCATCCAAAAAAAGAGGTCTCACGTAAATTCCACCAGGTGTGAAAATCGCGCAATTACCTTTCTTAGTCCAACTTACTCTGTAGTTTCCCGGTGTTTCACAACTCTCTGTTCGCAACGGGCGAACGTAAATTCCACTCGGTGTGAAAACGGCGCAATTTCCTCTGTCAGTCCAACTTACTCTGAATTTTCCTTCTACTTCGCAGGTCTCTATATTCAAAGGTGCTATATAAACTCCAGATGGAGTGAATTCCGCGCAGTTTCCTTTTGCGGTCCACGCAGGTACCGACGCAGCTGAAGCATTTGAAAGGGGGATTACACAACACACTAGTAATAGTCCTAATAGGTTCTTCATTGCATTTGTCCTTATAGTGGTAAGTTATTCGATAAGGAACAATGCGAAGACCGTTCCCTTTACAACAGGGTTATTTTCGTTATTACGCGACATTAGTGCCCACGTCTCAAAATGGGACCGAAAAATGTCACTTATATGGGCCCTAATTAAACGGTATTTAATTTATCCCATGTTGCCATGCACTTGGCTTTTTTCCCCGTCTGACTGGCCTAAATTCCCCTCTGTGATTACCTTGCAGTTGAACTCCTATATATTTCCGCAGAAATTTTAATTTAGGGTACCCAACTTGCAATTCAAACTAGAGTTCGTTTTACCACAGGGGGAAATCATG
>JAZKJI010000059.1:0-28062 GCA_040384405.1 Bdellovibrionota bacterium | reverse complement strand
ATTATTGGTCTAGAGCAAAAATACTGGAACGCCATGAAAAATAATGATGTGGATGCCGCCGTGGAATTAACAAAATTTCCATGTGTCGTAGTCAGTCCCATGGGTGCACAAAGATTTGAAGAAAAAGAATACCGAAAATTAATGGAATCTGCGAACGGCAACAATTTTAAAAATATTGAAATCCAAAATCCAGAGGTAAATTTCTTAAATGAGGATACGGCGTTGATTTCTTATAAAATCAACCACAACGGAATGGATATGTTGGATGTCTCTACTTGGGTTCGCGAAAACGATAAATGGGTTTGTGGTTTTCACTCTGAAAATCCAATCAGTAAATCGTAATGAGAAAGTTAATCGGCGGCGTATTCCAGTCACTTGATGGAGTAATGCAAGCACCAGGAGGTCCAGACGAAGACACAACCGGTGGCTTCAAGCTAGGCGGTTGGTCCACAAGTTTCTGGGACGACCAAATGAATAAAGCAATGGAACGCTTTTTCAAAGTGCCCTACGATCTATTATTAGGTCGAAGAACGTACGATCTTTTTGCTAATCACTGGGGAGTTCTAGGCGAAAGCGATCCCTTGGGTGCGGCATTTTTAAAAGCCAGAAAGTACGTGATGACCAGAGGTTCTCAGCCGCTCGATTGGAAAAATTCCGAGCGAGTTCATAATGTGGAAGCGTTGAAAAATGTTAAAGCAGGTATGGGCCCGGATATTGTGATTCAAGGTAGCTCATCACTTTACCCTGCTTTGTTTAAAGCAGGCTTGATAGATAAACTTTTTGTAATGACTTTTCCGGTTGTGCTGGGAAATGGGAAAAGACTTTTCGGCGAGGGCACGCCACCTTTCAAAATGAAAATGGTTTCCAGTGAATCGGCCTCTAGCGGTGTTGTGATGGCGATGTACGAGCCCGCGGGGGAAGTGCCGATTGGGAATTTTAAACTTCCTAATCCGAGTCCTGGCGAGATCGAGCGGCAACGGCAGATGAGAGCTGGGATTTGGTAAATTATATTTTCTTATTATAAGCGACTGCTCGTTTAACCCAGCCGTTTCGGTCGTAGAATTTCATGCCGCGTTCGTTTTCTAAACCTGTGCATAGTCTTAAACCACTGCACTTTTGTTCTTTAGCAATGGTTTCAGCGTATTTTAATAACTCTGCACCCAAGCCTTTTGATCTAAACTTTTCAGATGAGACCAAATCATCAATATACACATGCTTTCCGCGAACATAGTCATAAAGAATTCGGTAACCCATGACTGCTAAAATATTATTGTCTTCTTCAATGGCGATGATTTCGTAGCTGTCATTTTTTTTGGAATGTTCATAAATGGAAAGATAGGTTTCCAAAGTTAAGTGAGGTCTTAACTCTTTCATGACTGGGAAACATTTTTCTAATTCGGTAGGGTTTGAAACAACCAATGTTCTTTTCATGGAGTGAATGTAGAGTTTGGAATCGAAAATTTCAAGCGAGCTGCTGGGTTTTCAAGACGGCCACCGTAAATTCAGGCATGCCGCTGATATCGAACCTTATAATATAAAACACTCCATAACCTGAGCGCTCCAGAAAAGGTGCGTCAATCGAGCTACTCTAATTAAAAACGAAAGCTAGAGGTTCATAATTGATGCATCCGTACCCGCGACGTCCAGAAAACGCTGCGTTACTACCGCACTTCCCGATACAAAATCAACCGAGCCGGCACATTCTCCGGAACCTGCCGAGGAATCTTAGGCTGATCACCTTGATTAGATTTATTTAACTGATGAATTCCCAAATTAACCGGGCAACGCATGCAACCGCCCTTACAGCAGTTGATCTCTTCCTCGCGAACGGTTCTTTTAGCATTGCGAATTTCTCTCTCAGTTGAGGAAATTTTCTTTTCAACGTCAAGTGTGCCGCTATCAGGAGCAGCAGATAATGCCTTCCATAGTTGTAATTCGATGTTCAATGCCGAAATATAATTTAAAACCTGATCAGAATTTCCCTGGCGGGATAAAGTCCACTCTGGTTCCACCGCACCAAATATCTCAGTGCGAATCTTCGCGAAATAACCTTCGGCCAGGTAACTAGGTATTCCGCCATCGACCAAAATCTCGAAGCCTTGCGTCCGTTCATTTTTTTCCAAATCATAAATCAACTTAGCTCTTTGATCAGAATAAAGTTTGCGAGCTTCCGGAGTTTGATCTTCCGCACGCACTCGAGGAATTCTCTTCGACGAAACAGTTTGTCCGGCCAAGTCCATAGCTACAGACAGCGCATCCACTTGTGCACGAGTAAAAGGCTTGTACTGATTTTGCTCATAGCCCGGTGAAGAGGGTTTTTGTAAAAGACTTAACATTTTAATTTGCCATTTTTCCGGAACAGAAATTCCAACGTCGATTAAATTTTTCTCGGCACTGGCTAATCTGATTTTCGTATCGATTTCACCAATCGCCGAGCGAACTTTATTTTCGTAGAATTGAGGAAACATATCATCCTGCAAATAATGAAGGCCTTCTTTATTTTTAAGGTAATTAATTTCTTCAGGTGTAAACTGACGGCCCGCTTTTTCGATGGCATTAAGATTTGCGAATAATGCTTGTTTTTGGAGGTGTAAACTACGGATCTGCCCTGCCAAAGTGGGCTTTGGAACAAGGACTGCCTGGCAAGACATACCAGCCGCATTTGCCAAGGACGCAAGGCAAGTGACGACTGTCAAAATGATGGCCAGGGTGATACGGTTTAATCGGATTAGGGAGTGCACTTTTACCTCTGACTTTAGGTAATGCACAAGACCGGCCTGGATATGGAACGAAAACCAATTAAGAGCAAAAAAAAGCACCGTTATTTAACGATGCTTTTTCGTAATTCATTTAGAATTTCAGGATTAGTTCTTTCGGCAATGTAAGTCTAGTTCTCTCGGCAATGTCTAATGGCGATATCAGTGATGAAAGTTCCATTGGGAGTGTATTGAGCGCATGTTCCACGGCTCGTCCAATGGACTTTATATCCCAAAACTCTTTCACATTGTGATCTTGATACATCAGTAATGAAAGTTCCATAGGGAGTGTATTGTGCGCATCCGCCGTTACTCCTCCAACGGACTGTAGATCCTAGGGTTCTTTCGCATTGTGATCTTGATATATCAGTGATGAATGTACCATTTGAAGTATATTGTCCACATCGGCCGCCGGTCATCCAACGAACTTCAGAGCCCAGGGTTCTTTCACAATTCGATCTTGAAACGTCAGTGATGAAATTTCCATGGGGAGTGAACTCTCCACAACTTCCATCATCCCTCCAGCGAAAGTGACTGCTGGCAAAGGCACTTGAAAGGGAAAGCAAACAACAAACTATAAAAAGTCCTAAAATATTTTTCATCGGGCACATCCTATTGAAAACATTGATCCGAAGTAAGTAATTGCCATATCTGTTCCGGGTATTTGGGCATTTAAAGGGTTTAGAAGGGTCGGAATTGTCGATGTCTCAAAATGAGAACACAAATTGTCACCCGCAGCTAAATTGGAAAGTGATGATAAAGATAAACATTAGTAATAGTATGGAGAACTGCATATGTACAAACTCCGCGAATACCAACAACAAGCCGTAAACAACACTCTGAAGTATTTCCGAGTGCGCCGTGATCCCGCGGTAATCGTATTACCGACAGGAGCAGGAAAAAGTTTAGTAATCGCAGAACTTGCGCGCATTGCCCAAGGCCGCGTACTAGTCCTAGCTCACGTAAAAGAACTAGTAGAACAAAACCACGAAAAATATCAAAGCTACGACTTAACCGCAGGAATTTTCTCGGCCAGCCTGGGTAAAAAAGATTCCGAGCAAAAAGCCATCTTCGGAAGTGTGCAATCAGTTGCAAGGGCACCAGAAAGTTTCTTCGAAGATTTTTCTTTACTGGTCATCGACGAATGCCACCGAGTTGCCGAAGAAGGTTCCACCCAATACCAAGACATCGTTAAAAAACTGTTAGAGAAAAATCCAAAACTTTGCATTCTAGGATTAACCGCAACGCCTTACAGATTAGGATTAGGTTGGATTTACGAATACGGTCCGACGGGTGAAATCAAAACCGATAAGCCGCGCTTCTTTAAACAATGTGTTTTTGAATTACCATTGTCCTACATGATTAAAAATCACTTCCTGATCACTCCGGTGAAGGTAGATATCCCGGTAACGAGTTATGATTTTTCAGAGCTATCAGATAAAGGCACCACTTTTACGACCGCCGAAGTTGAAGAGATCCTTAAAAGTCAGAAACGGCTTACTCCATTTATTATAAAAAACATCATGGACATTACCGAACGCTTTGATCGTAAAGGTGTCATGATTTTTAGTGCCACGGTTCGCCACGCAGAAGAAATCATGACTTACCTTCCGCCGGAAGATGCAAGATTAGTGATCGGTGATACAGAAATGACCGAGCGTAATCAAATCATCCAAGATTTTAAAGATCGCAAATTTAAATATCTGGTGAATGTTTCAGTCTTAACCACAGGCTTTGATGCTCCCCACGTCGATGTGATTGCGATTTTACGTCCTACGGAATCTAACAGTCTTTACCAGCAGATCATCGGCCGCGGCCTGCGTATAGCCGATGGAAAAAAAGATTGCTACGTTTTGGATTACACCGGGATGGGGCATGATATTTATGCTCCGGAAATTAGTGATAAGAAACCTGCCAAGGATACCGTGTCAGTCATTGTCCCCTGCCCCAAATGTGGATTTGAAAATGATTTCTGGGGCTACGTGGATCATGATGGAATTTTAGTCGAGCATTTCGGCCGCACTTGTCGGGGCGGAGTCCAAGATCCAAAAACTTATAATATAGTTCCATGCGGGTATCGCTTTCGATTTAAACTTTGTCACGCTTGCGGAGCAGAAAACGATATCACCGCGCGCGAATGTAATCAGTGTAAGGCAACATTGATTGATGCCGATGCCAAACTAAAGCAAGCCAAGCTTTCTAAGAACGCTCACGTACTGATTCCCGAGAGAATTACTTTTGAAGAGCGCAAAGACCGAAATAATAATCCGTATCTAGAAATCCGGTATTACGATTTTGATGCCCAGTACGTTAGTGAAGCGCATTTTTTTAATAATCCATCGTCGGTTAAGAAATTTAATATTAATTTTCTGCGGTCCCATATGCGGCGGCCCGAAATTTCGATAACTATTCTGACTCCGGCGGATTTGATCGAGCACAAGCATCTATTGCGACTGCCTTCGTTCGTGATCGCGCGCAAGCAGGATAAGTTTTGGAAGATTACCGAGAAGATTTTCGCGGAAGAGCTTTAGGTAAAGATATTTAGAAGTATTGCGAAAGTTCCGTTGGTTCTACTCGAAAGCTTCCCAAAGTTTAGTGGCAAACATCCTTAAACATTAATTGGTATTCAGCCATCGTATCTAAACCCATTTCAGCACGGCGTTTATCTACATTCTCCGGGTCTTCCATTGGGTGCGGTTCCCACTTTGCGGGACCCACGCATTTTCCTTGGGTGCCGTAACGCTGCAATTTCTGTTGTGTAGGATCGTTGGATGAACACGCTACACGGTCATACAGATAAGCATAGTTTGAAGGTTTAGTTTCTTTTAGGGGATACAACTTTTCTAAAATAAGCAGGACATCTTTTTGAAACTGAATTTCTAAATCCGCATGTTGTACGATTAACCAAGCTTGGTTATCTGCCTTTACACCAAATTCGCTGATTTTAAACCAGTCATAAATTTTTAAAAGTTCTTTTAGTTCCTTGGTATTCTCTGAATCAAGTCCTGCATGTTTTGGGTAAAAATGCTCGTTAAAGTATTGGGTTTCGGCTTCGTTGTATTTTTGCTTGAACGGAGTATTCCAATAGTTGCGCATGTATTGATCGATGTTGAACATGAAATCTAATTTTGCCTTTACCCACTCTTTATCTTTTGGATTTGCGGTGGTTACTGCGAACTCGCTTTTCATTTTCACGATGGTTTGATCGTAAGTTGCTAAGTCCGCATCGACCTTTGGGTATGGGGACGCCATAGAGCTAGTGGCAAACAAAAAGCTGATTAAAATAATTATGTAATTCATGGCATCGGTATACGACGGAAAGGTCCGTTTGAGAATGAAAAAATAGCGCAACTTATGGGCAAATCACCAGCTCTACCCTATGAAACCAGGCTAGACAGGGACCATTGGCCCGTAGAATTAAGCCCCCTGCCGACATAGAATAAATTCATCACTAATCATCGGAGTCTATGTGAATTTTAAAATGAAGTTTGTATCAATGGTTATCGTTTCCCTTTTTGTTTCTAATGCAGCTTTTGCGGTTATTTCTTCAACCTCGGCAGAGTTCTTTGACAGCACGACTGAAGGAACAAGCAGCACTTCAAATTCCACTAAAAAGATTTTCTCTCAAAACGATAAAGACCGTCTTGAAAAATTTGTTGATCAGAATTTTGATCGTTTGCAGGAAGAGTCTGCCCGTGGCCAAGGTGTTTTACTAACTGATTACGTAAATCTGGTTGGTTGTGATAATTCCCGCGGAGTTGTAACAAAGGCAATGCACGACAATTACGGTATGCTTTTTAATAGCGGTAAAAATCAACTTGTTAATCAAACTGAGAAACTTATCAATAGCAATTCTAACTTAGCTCGCGCATGTGAAACTAAATCTTAAGGTTTTTTGCGCGGTCCTGTTTTTAGTACTCCCGATGGCATTTGCCGTTGGGGGTCCGTTGCCCGCGCCCTCGACTTCAACTTCCCTTCCCGATGAAAAAATAATTTTACTTTCTAAAGATAAACTTTGGTTGCGGCTGCTTCACTTGTCAGTGCCGTATACTAAGGTTATTTCTTCTGGATTTTATTTGTCGGGGTCTTTGGATCCTTTGGCCGAGTTGCGGGTTAATCTTTCGCGGGCTTTGGGGGATTCTTCTTTTAGGTGTAAATTCCCTGCTAGGGATCAGTGGTTGCGCTCGCAGTTTGGTGAGCTATCTTTTCCGGATGCGGGCGCGGCTTCGGGTGCTTGTGCAGAGTATGATAGTTGGCGTGGATCCCAGGTCGTTGATTCTATTTCCATTGTTTATCCAGATCGCAATGTGCAAACTTCCCTTGGAGTTTTTTCCCATACTTTTTTAAAACTGAATCTAGCAAGGTGGCCTCGGAGTTCTAATTTAAATATTGCTTTGGGGTTTGCGGCAGAGCTTGATCCGAATGAACCGTTTGTTTCGTTGGTGTCGAAGGGGCTTTTTGGTGGGTATGTCGCTCAGTTTACTTTTTCAAATTATTATACAGAAGTTAATCGTTACGGTGAAAGCGAGTCGCGGGATATTTTCGAGTACGATTTAAAATTTTCTAAATCGGAAATTGATTTTTTACTGAAACATATGTGGGAACTTCAGGATGCCGATTTCCAATATTATTTCTTAAGTGGAAATTGTTCCTATCATTTACTTACTTTGTTAGAGATTGCCCGCCCCTCTTTGGATTTATCTTCTGGTTTCGATTATGTGACGGTGCCTTCTACTAGTTTGCGGGTGGTGCTTGCGGCTCCAGACTTGGTTGGTAAGCGGCATTGGATTCCGGGGAAGCAAACTCGGCAGAATTTAATGGTTGCTCGGTTAAGTGAACCTGGTCGCGCGCTTTATCGGGAATTACGTTATGGGGGCTTAGCTTTTTATTCCGATTTGTTTTCGGCTCGGGGGATTTCTGCTGAGGAAACTGCTTTGATTTTGGATTTGTTGGCGGAATCTACTCGGGGACGTTCTGATTTGGCATTA
This sequence comes from Bdellovibrionota bacterium, assembly GCA_040384405.1. Lineage (GTDB taxonomy): Bacteria > Bdellovibrionota > Bdellovibrionia > Bdellovibrionales > Bdellovibrionaceae > JAZKJI01. The sequence continues at coordinate 20,318 of JAZKJI010000059.1, read as the reverse complement.
CTGCGTGGGGAAGTTTTAAATTATCGAAGTCAGTTGCCGGTTGGTGGTGATGTTGTTGCTTTGGAATTTCCTTCGGAGAATCCTGAAACTGCACATGGGGTAGAATTAATTAGTGTTGGATTTGGACAGGATTCTGGGAGGTCCGATACTTGGGCTCAGCTGCGGTACCGGGCGGCTTTGCATAATGTGCTGGATCCTCCTTCTGGGTATTTTCGCGATTCTACTTTTGAGTTGGCGGATTTGCGGGTTCGGTATTATGGTTCACGTGAATTTGATGGGTCTTCATTTACTTTGTTGAATGCGGTGATTTTGCAATCGGTGACAGAAGATCAGTTTCCGATTTCTTGGCGAGCTCGATCTCGGGTTAATGACTTTCTTTCGCGGGCGGTTTGGGAGAATTCTGGCGGCGTCGGATTTTCAAAGAATTTTTCTTCCGTGTCGGTTTCTTTGATGGGGCTTGCCGAAACTTTTATGGATTCTCGGGAAAAGGCCGGGGTTGGGGTTTTCGCAGGGGCGTCGGTTGGGTTGGGATTTAACTTATTTGAAATGCTTAGGGTGCAAGCTAGTTTGGACCGGCTTTCTGCTTTGCAATCGGTGCGTGAGGGAAATTATTGGCAAGGGGAAGTGTCCGTCGGATATTCAAAAAATGCCGCGTTCAGTATTCAATCTTCACTAGTAAGTTCTTGGCGCGAGCGTTCATTAATTTTAGAGGGGCTGTACTATTACTGATGGCCATCAACTGCGTCGACTCAGCAGACCTATTCAACCACTGCGGAACCGGGTAATATTGCGAGCAATGTCTAGAGTATTAATTCTTATTGTTACACTTTTTTCCGGGTTCAGTGCTTTTGCTAATCTAATAATTAAAGCTGATCACGTAAAAGTTCAGCTGATTAAAGCTTCGAACCCCGATCCAAAAAAATTAAGTCTTGGTGTTCACTTCAAGATCGATCCCGAGTGGCATGTTTACTGGAAAAATCCTGGCGATTCAGGCGCTGCCCCAAAGTTTAATCTTACTGGTGGATCAATCGAGGAAATTAAATGGCCCTATCCGCACCGTTTACCCGTGGGGCACCTGACAAACTATGGATACGACGGCGAGGTAGTTTTCATTCTTGAAGTCAGTCCACAAAAAGATGAAATGATTCTGAATCTTGAGTGGCTAGTTTGTAAGGTAGAGTGCATTCCTGGTTTTGGTGAATTTAAATTTACGAAAGCTTCGTTAACCACGGATCAAGTGCTTTTCGATAAATACTTAGCTCGTGTTCCGCAATCAACTAACGAGTGGAATGTAAAACTTGAAGACAGAAATGAGCAAGTATTCGAGTTTACACTTACACCTAAAAATTTAGCTCTTTCAGAACTTAAAAATATTTTTGTCTATCCGGAAAATGGTGAGCTCTTTAAAACCGAACTTCCCCTGATTGACCTACAGAAAAATTCCATAAATATCGCTGTTCCATTAACCAACAGTGGGAACTCACAAACCGACAAAGCGAACTTCACATTCGTTATCGAAAAAATAAATGGTGAAATCGATTCCTTCACCCAATCAGTTGATTCACAGAAACCACAAAATTCGTGGCTGATGGGCTTGCTTCTCGCTTTCCTAGGCGGAGTGATTCTAAATCTTATGCCGTGTGTATTCCCGGTTCTCTTTTTAAAAGCGTTTGGTTTCTTAAAAGAAACTGATCCACAAAAAATCAGATCATCCAGCAATGCGTATTCAGCGGGGGTCGTACTTTCGTTTTTTGCAATTGGTGCAATTCTAACGGCGTTGCGATATTCAGGCGAAGCGATTGGTTGGGGCTTTCAACTGCAAAGCCCTTGGGTTGTTTATGCCCTGGCACTTTTATTTTTTGTGATGGCTCTTAACTTTTACGGTTACTTCGAGATGGGCAACACAGCTGCATATAAAGCAGGATCGCTTCTTAATCATAAATTTTTCTCTGGCAGTTTTGGTACTGGTGTTCTTGCCGTCATAGTTGCCTCGCCGTGTACGGCACCATTTATGGGATCAGCATTGGGTTTGACTCTGTTACTGCCGGCCTATCAATCGCTTTTAATTTTTGTCGCATTGGGAATGGGTATGGCGCTGCCAATGATGATGTTGGGATACATGCCTTGGCTGGTAAGAAAATTGCCCCGGGCCGGACAATGGATGATCACCGTAAAGCAGTTATTAAGTTTCCCACTTTTTGCGACCTGCATTTGGCTTTTGTGGGTGCTGTCGCAACAAAAAGGTTCTGATGGGGTTATTATATCCATTACTTCATTTTTGGTCGTTGTATTTGCACTTTGGCTTTTGCAATCAACTCGTAAGTTTGTTTTTAAACTTATTGCCGTGCTTTTACTTGGCACTCCTATTCTGGCAGCCGCATTTATTTCAAAATCCGCAACCATTTCTAATTCAGCAACTAGTAATCCCTCAGATCAAAAAGTGAATTCCGTTTGGGCCCCGTTTGATGAAAAAGTAATTACTCAGAAGCGACAGGACCAACCGGTGTTTGTCGACTTTATTACCTGTCAGGTGAATAAGCGCGCAGTGCTTGATACTGAAGAAATTCAAAATTTGTTCCGCGAAAAAAATGTTTTTTTAGTTCGCGCGGACTGGACCAATCACGATCCCCAGATTACAATGGCTCTTGCGCAGTTCGGGCGAAATTCTGTTCCGTTTTATGTTTATTATAACAAGCTGGAAAAAGCCCAAACTCTGCCAGAGCTTCTAACAAAAGACATGATCAAACAATTACTCGAAGGAGATAAAAAATGAAATCACTATTACTCGCACTGGTATTACTTAATACACCGATGGCATTCGCAGAAGTAAAAGTTGGGGAAGCCGCTCCGGCATTTACTGAAAAAGATCAGGCAGGCAAATCGCATACTCTTGATACGCATAAAGGTAAGTGGGTTGTTCTTGAATGGTACAACGAAGGTTGTCCCTATGTAAAAAAACAATACGGTTCAAAAAATATGCAATCACTTCAGAAAACATACACTGGTAAAGGTGTTGTGTGGTTAACGGTTGCTACTTCTGCCGAAGGTAAACAAGGATACGTTGATCCAAAAACGGCGGCCCAGCACATGAAAGACGCCGGTATGAACTCGACTGCATTATTACTTGATGCTGACGGAACCATGGGTCGAACTTACGACGCAAAAACGACTCCGCACATGTTCGTCATTAACCCAACAGGTAAAGTTGTCTACGCAGGCGCGATCGACAGCGATGACTCGGCCGATCCAAAAACGATTGCAACCGCAACAAACTATGTTTCACAAGCGCTTGATTTATCAATGGCGGGTAAACCGGTTGCGACTGCCTCTAAAAAGCCTTATGGCTGCAATGTGAAGTACAACTAAAGTACTCAGTTCGTTAATGAACTAAGTTATGCTAGCGACCAAGCCTAAAGTCCTACCTTGAAGCTTTCTGAAAAAGGAAAGCAGGCCCAGCTAACTTAGTTCTCCTAATATGCCGAAAAGTTTTCATGACCATCTTGTTTCTCTACGTCGGCAGCGCTTTTTTCTTAATAGGCTTGGCGATTATAATTTCTGAATTAAAAGGCTTTTCTAAAACTACTCGAGTTTTAGGAAAAGTTGTTGGTTATGCAAACGCGGTAAAGGAATCTAGCTCTGCGCTTAGCTTCAGAACTGTCGTTGAATACCGTGGCCGCGATAGTCAAACTCGTTACGTAATCAGTCCCATTGGAAGTTCAGCGCCATTGAAATACATCGGGAAAAAAGTTTTGGTTCGCGAGAGCCAGACCGATCCAAAAGTTGTCAGCGTCGAATCTTCAATTACTTTCTTTCTTGGTGGAATGTTCGCCTTGATGGGTGCAGGAAGCATTTTCGCATTTTACAAAACGTTTACGACGGATTGGTTTTCAATTGGAGCAGCCGTTTTTATTACTGCTGGTGTCGGGCGCACGATTTTCGGTGTACTCCGGAAAACTCCTTTGAAACTCAGTGAATGGCAAAACCTCAGAAAAAAAGCAACGAAGCCGGAAGTTTATTTAGAATCGGAAAAAAGCCAGATACCTTGGGTTGATCCAATCCTGCTTACTTCCACCATTCAGAGAATAAGAAAAAACTACCGCGTCGTCGCACCTGTTAGTTTTATTCTCGGCGTAGTTGCTTTAATTTTTGGAATTCAATTTTATGAAAGCACCACTGCCCACCTGAAAACTGCTTTGACAGTCGAGGGCGTCGTTGTGGATTTCAAAAGTAAACACGACTCCGACGGCACGGTCTATCGCGCGGTAGTGGAATATCATACGCCAGACACAAAGCAGGCCCTACGGTTCGAGGATTCTATAAGTGCTTCGCATCCGATCTATGAAATTGGCGATCAAGTCAAAGTTCTGTTGGATCCAAACGCACAAGAGAAACCACAAATTGACCGTGGCATCTGGAATTATTTTTTATCCATTCTTCTGTTTGGGCTCGGATCATTTTTTCTTTGGTTAGGCTTCCATTGCCTAAAGGTGTTAAGACACATCACTGGAAATTCGGACAGTTCGATAGCGCCCTCGGCCCGCTCATCTCGCGGGGCTTAACTCTAATACTGCTTCCCATGCAATTAACATTGCTTCCACACATTGGCCCGATATAAATAGACTAAACAGGCAATGAAAAAGCACCTGCTTTAGGAGAACAGTCATGGCTATCCCCCGAAAAATTTTGATCGAAATGCATTTGATACTTGGAAGTTTTTTGCTGCCAGTAGCTTTAATGTTTGCGCTGACCGGAATGCTTTATACGTTCAAAGTAACTGGACAATACGAGACACAAACGGAAAACATTACTTTAGCTTCACCACTTAATCCCGACTTATCAGAAATGACCGTTTTCGCGGAAAAATTATTAAGCGAGAAGGGTTTGGCAAAACCCACTGGTTCTTCAAGTATTAAAAAAGTGGGAACCTCATGGCAATTCGAGTGGACCGGAAGCAAAATGGATTTAATAATCGACCCAACCGAAAATCCTCTCGAAGCTAAAGCGAGTTTTAAAAAAACTTCCTGGCACAGGTTTTTTGTTCAACTTCACAAAGCTAAGGGTGGTTTTCCATTTAAATTACTGGCCGCTGCACTTGGAATTGGTTTGATTTTACTTTTGGTGAGTGGGTGGTTTCTGGGGCAAGCGAGCCCGCAGCTTCGCCGCATTCGGTTTTTTGCTACGCTGGCGGGGATTGCTACTTTTGTATTGGTGGCGGGGTTGTCTTAGTCCGCTTCACCGTCGCATTAGGCCGCTATCGCCGATTTTTGAGAGGAAGTCGCTGCTCTCTCTAATTCAGATACGAAACTTATCGCAGAATCATAATTTTCTTTACCGGCGTGTAAGTCGATAACAATATCAATGGCAGTCGATCCCATTTTCACTTGTGCTCTTTTTGAAAAGTGCCATACAGCAAGTAGTGCACATCCAGTTGCAAATGGAAGAATAAAGACAGCAAATTTATTTCCACCGTCCGCGAATGGTGTCAAAAATGATAAACATGAGAAAAATATGCCGATGTACATAAGCCACGGATAAGACACCTTACCAACTGATGCTCCTTGGAATTTATTGAGCGGAAATCCTTGGTATTGAGAACGACCGCCGTTTTCAATATATTTCCATACGCGCTTATTTGTTAGTGTGCAGTCCATCCACATTTTGAGAATTACTTCGCCTTCGAATGTTTCTTTTTTCATGATGTTTCCTTATTGCTGCAAACTTTATCGGAAAAAACAAAATAAAGTTTAGTCTGTTTATTGAATGCATTCAGCAAGAAGTCTTAAAAAGTAACCGTATCTAAAATTGATCCGTTATTTTAAGTAATGTTAGATTGGTGCTCGTGCCGCATACTTAACAAATCTTCAGGAGAGCGTCCCACAATAGGCATCTAAAATGAGACTCCTTGTGATTACATTCTTACCAGATATTCTTAACTCACGAGTCCGATGTATTTATAAACAAAACGAGGTGTTAAAATGAAATTAGGTTTAATGATTTTACTTCTTTTAATGGGATCATCAGCTTTTGCAGAGTCGGTGAAAGGATATTTTAAGAGCAATGGTACATATGTCGAGAGTTACCAACGGTCAGATCGTAATAATACACAGTTGGATAATTATTCGACGAAAGGGAATACTAATCCATATACGGGAAAGCAAGGAACGAAGTATCCATCTTACTAGAATTAATTAATTAATTTTTTCGTCACGTAGGGCTGGCACATTTAGTTCCGGCCCTGCGATAGAATGACCATTACGGGCATTAGATAAAATCTGCTACTTTCATAAAAATAGTTCAGAAGCTGTGCTGGTTTAGATCTCGAATGGACAGGGGGAATTGGCTCAGCCCATCCATGGGCTTCGGTCCTAACGGACCAGCCTGCGGCTGCCCAAAAGTAGCATAATGCTACTTTTGTGAACCCCGCTTCGAGAATAGTCCAACTCCCCTACACAACCATAATCAGAAACAAAAAAACCACTCCCTGCGGAAGTGGCTTTTTCATTTCTAGTAAAATGGTGGAGGTTTTTTACTACCACCTAAATAGCTGAATTTACTCAACTGACTTTCATAATAGCTACGACTCGCTACGAAGTCCAAGATTTATGACCTTTGCTTGTTCGCGACTTGGATTATGAAGCTGCAATCCGTCTGTCATACCTCGAATGTTTACTCCCGACTTCCTCATGTAGATCATCATAGTCTTAAGATCCTTCCAGCCACCCGAGTACATGACCTTGATTGGCTCCACGCCACGCGAAAGAAGCATCGTAGCCCAGCTTGCTCGCAGATCGTGAAACCGTATTGGTGGAAGGTTTAGACCCATTAAGAACATCCTCAGTTCTCTTGCTTGCTCACCCTTCTTCCATTTTTCCAGACGCGGTAGAACAAACTTCGAGTCATAGTTTTGGATTTTAAGGTCGCGGAGTAACGGCAGAAGGGCTTCAGGAATCTCAACCATTCGGTCATCACCGGACTTGGTAGATTTAAAACCATCTTTGTTGTTCCAAGAGGAATCAACTTTGATGAGTCTCGTATCAAAATTCACTTTATCCCAGGTAAGAGCATATAGCTCACCACTTCTAAGACCACAATAAGACGCTACAGCCCAAATCTCGTACCACTCGCAGTCCATTTCCTTTGCGCGATTCAGCAAAAGTCCAAGCTGACTTTCTGTCAGACAAGTCTTGATCTTGTCACCAATCTTAAACTTTATTTCCGGTGCTGGATTTCTAGAAATGTATCCGGCTTCTACTGCGAATGAAAAAATGGCTCGAATGAACTTTAGAACGCTCTTTTGATGGCTGGGGGATCGGTGACCTAACTTCGCCTTTATTAGATTTCGAATCTCTTCCGGTTGAATAGTATCGATTCTACGATTTCCCCATGGCTCCAAGGTATGGGCATTTAAACCAAGGCGGTAGTTTTCCACTGTAATTTGAAGCAAACCACGATTGAGTGCTGACTCGCAGTATTTTTCGATCATCGTTTTCCAGCGAGGAACAGATTTTTCATTAATTCTATTCTCAAGCTCAATAATCATTTTCGTTTGCACTCGTCTTGCCTCCGCTTCAGTCTTAATTGGCTTGCCACTTTCATTCAGAATCCATTTCATTGTTCGAGGCTGTCTTTTCAACTTGTCACGCTTACTTACCGATACCTCGAAGGACTGTTTCTCTTCGTTCCACTTTATTCCCATTGTCTGTTACCTCGCTTCTGAGAAAACAGAAGCTCTCGCAATTCTCTTAACAGATACCGATTTCGCCGCTGAAATTTGTAGTAGGGAACTTTGCCGTTACTTGTCTGGCAAATCAGTGCATGTTCCGACATTCCCAGGTATTCAGCAGCTTCAGCAGTTGTTAAAAATTCCTTTTCAATTTTCAAAGAACGTGTGGCTTGGAAGTGTCGCCGAAAGAACGCACTTTCGGGTGAATCGTAAATTTTGGCAATACTTCTATTGGGGTTATTGGCGGTCCGCGAGTGTGAACGGTTTTTGGACCGGACTCTATATGTTTCTATTTTGGTTTGTGAGTCCACTACAGATTGTCCTTAGAAAAGAGTTCTCGAAACCTTTTAGACTTCTTCTTGGAGACGATTTCAATTAGTGACTCAATTTGTACCCTATTCAGGTTGAGCATATCGCAGAGGATTTTAGTGGATTGAATTGATTTAGAAAAACGTTCGCCGCCAAAGGCCAATGTGTAGATGTAAACTCTGCGCCACCATCCCTTTAACTTGCGTGAATCGGTTCGACGTTGAGCTTGAAGGCTGAGGATTATCTTTTGAACTTCAGCGAATGTTACATCGTGGTTGTGAATCCCTTTGACGGGAGTATTGAAGTGTCTCTCCAAGAAGCGAATCTTCGCCAAGTCTCTGGTCATCTTTTTTTCGAAATTATGAATTGGTCCGTCTATCTCAAATGCGATGCCGACAGATTTCCCTTGAGCAACTCCTGGGATAACGACGTCCACTTGGAAGTTTGAAATCCAAAAATTGCCATAGATACTTAACCCCGGCTTGCTTTTGAAATACTTAATGAATTTTCTTTCAGAAGTTGTAGTTAAAGATTCAGTCCTTGAAAAATGCCTCTGAAGATTCTTAGATAATTCCCAATAGGCTTTCTCTAGCTGTTTATCCTTAAGACTTTCAAATTTGATGCCCCAACTTCTGAACTGGTCCTTTAGATTTCTCTTTATTGACGTATCTCCCGACTCCAACCTATTTAGCTCTTCAAGTAGGAGCGCCATCCCTGCGCCTCTTTGGATTTCTGCTCTTCGAGCATTTAACTCGCTATCCGCAGATGTGCGCATATACTCTTCTGAAGTTACAGATAGCTTTCTTTTATATGGATGGCCCTTTCTCTTTACTTCCTCTGGTTCATATTCCATTTGTTTTCCTCCCTTTAGACAAAGCTCTCCAGCGCAGACAACGTCCGATGACTGGAGAACTTTGAGATTTCGATTAGTTGGCGTTTTTGGACGCCAAAAAATCGCTCGTGTACTTTTCGGAGATTAGGCTCCTACTATGTAAACGCTGGGCAGAAGAAAATCGGTCCACTTTTCAGAAAGTTTTTTTAAAAAAGATGTTTTATTTGAACGCGAGAACTCTCGTTCTGATTTAGCTGGATTAAAATGCACTACAAGTCTATTTGAGCTTCAAATTCACGCAAAGATTTTTGGCGGAGATCGTAATCAGGAAGAATTGCACCGACTGTTTCCCAAAACTTTGCGCCGTGGTTTCGATGTACCAAATGGCAAAGCTCGTGGACTAGAACATATTCAATTAGCTTTTTTGGCAAGAATGCTAGGTCCCAACCGAGATGAAGAGTGTTCTTCTCATCGCAATAGGCCCAGCGATCTTTACGACGAGTAAACCGCACGTCTAAAGCTGCAAAAGGGGCAAAGGTTTCCTGAGAGGCTATAAGTTCATCCATGACGCCACTGAGATATTCCTGAAAAAATTCAACCACTAGGTGCTTCAAATCATTTTCGTTCGACTGCTCAGTATGCTCGATTTCAAAACCTCTAACAGAGTATTTTAATTTATTTGAATCACCCGAGAATAGTTGAATGAGATTCATTCGCCCAAGAAACATTATTTTTGCTCCCGAGACGAATTGCTCTGGGAAAACATTCTGTAGGGCTTTGTAACGAACTTCTTCCCATTTTGAAAAAACCCAACTTTTCTGTTTTTCAACAAAAGTTACAATTCTGGATTCTTCCATATTTTCGGGCGCCTCAACTAAAACTCCGCCTCGATCAACGCTTAAGCGGCTAGACTTCAGTCTTTTATTTCGCTTTATCGTCACTGGAATGCGCGTCTTGCCAATCGTAAGCTCTTCCATTAACCGACCTTAATGAAATGCTTAAGTGCGTACTCTTCGATTTTAAATGGGAGATCTTTTTCCCAACCTTTGAGCTTTGTTGGTTGAAGAATGCGTCTTACTGCCGCGCGGAGTTCCTTTCTCATTTCGGCTCTTAAATGAAATCCAGGAGGCGCCTTTTCTTCGGACTGATAGGTTGCTTCTATCTTCTCTGCGACCTCTTTAAGAGCATTGAGAATCTCTCGCTCCGAAGTAGAGTCATCGCTCATTTTGTCCTTCTTTTCTGCTTTCTCGTTGTCGCTTTCATAGCGGAAAGCTCTAAGGATCTGTAAGATGTCGTATGCGGTAGGCGATAGACCGGACTTTTCGTACGCCTTAACTTCTTTTTCTATTTCGTCCGAAACACTCTTCATTTCTTTCAGCGCAGCTTCCTCAGAAACCTGACCCTGTTCTAACTTTTGAATGATCTCCAATACTTTTTCGCTGAAGCGACGATAGCGCACATCGTTTTCTTCAGTTTTCTCCCGCGTATATTTCTTTAACGCTGCTGCCTTGCGAGTTGCAGCTTCTTTGAGTTCAGGTGCATTCTTTCCTGAAGTTTTAAAATCTTCCTGAAACTCTGGGTCTGTTATTTGACGAATCTTGCACACTGTTCGAATGCCAGTAACTTCCACATGCTCTTCAAGCATCTTCCGAATCTTTTCGCTTACATCCTGTAGTTCCTGAGATTCTTTTTTCTCGAACTGCATTGTGCCGTAGGAAAGAAGAGTTACAGCCCATTTCAAATCAGCCGTATATTGTAAAACACTTGGCTCAGGACTGAGGTTTTCATATGCTTTTACGAAAGCAGCGATTTTAGTTTTTAATTTAAACCATTCATCCAGCGTTCCAACGATTTCCATAAGTTTTCGTAGTTCGTCTCGAATGTTCGGCGCCCGCGTATCTACCTGACTTAAGTATTTACTAACTTCTGCATGTGCTTTCTTAAGGATGTCCTCAAGTTCACTGATATTTCGAAGAGCAGACTGGACATCTTCTTTGCGATACGCAGCTAGAGCCTTATCTAACTTTTTTGAAACCCCGATATAATCAACAATCAGCCCCTTATCCTTTTTGCCGCTACTCCAGACCCTATTTGTCCGTGCAATCGCTTGAAGCAAATTGTGATCTGAAAGTGGAGTGTCGAGGTACATGAAGCCCTCGATGGGCGCATCAAAACCCGTAAGGAGCTTGTCACACACAATCAAGAACTTCGGATTTGCACCCTTAGTTTTGAACTGTTTCTTCGCCTGTTTTTCTTTTGTTTGGTCCAAGTAATACTTCCGAAGGTCTTCTCTCAGTGTCTGGATGTCGGACTGCTCGGACGGTTTTCCGTCTTCTTGATTGCTAGAGAACACGCACTGACTCATTTCATCTGCTTCTTGCAATGCCTGTGCATCACTCAAGTTCTTATTTGTGCGCTTGAGATCATCCGCTATTACTTGATTTAAGGCTCTCTTGTAGAGAATGATTGCTTCACGGTCATACACAACGATCTGAGCCTTTAGCCCGTCAGGAAGCCCCTGTGCTTTGTAGTGAACCCAGATGTCATAAGCGATGTCGTTGATGCGCTCCTGATGCTTTAGTATCTCGGCTATACCGACACCCTTACTCTTAATCTTATTGAGTTGTTCTTCGTCTGTGTCGGCAAAAGTCTGGTCAAACAGTTGATCGAGTTTTTTGGCATCCACTTCAAACTCTGCTTTCCGCGAAGTGAAATGAATGGGAACTGTTGCGCCGTCTGCAACGGCATCATCAATTCCGTACTTATCGAGATAGTTCTCGCCTGGAGGGCTAAAATTCTCATAAGTGTTGCGATCGTTTTTCTTTACGGGAGTTCCGGTAAAACCAAAGAACATGGCGTCGGGGAATGTCGCTCTTAGATAAGCTCCGAGGTCCTTCTCTTGGGTTCGATGACACTCATCAACCAAGATCACCCAATTCTCACTTTTAGGAACAGGTTGCTTGGAACCCTGAAACTTAAAGATCGTCGAGATGAGTGTCAGCCCATGACTACTTTTCTTGATCGCTTCGTGCAGGTCTTTAACGCTATCAATGTGTTGTGGATTGCGAATGCTGCACGCGACAAAGGTGTCTTTGATCTGAGTATCAAGATCAACCCGATCTGTAAGGACTAAAATGTTTGGGTTCCCCGCAACATCATCGTCGACTGTTAAGTGCGTGCGAAGTTTAACCGCTGCGTAAGCCATCGTGAGTGACTTTCCCGACCCTTGCGTGTGCCAGATCAGTCCTCGGCGAACCTGGCCGCCATGAATACGCTCAGTGATCTTGTTCACTGCTCGAAATTGTTGGTATCGAGCCATCTTCTTCACGACATGAATGCGACCATCCTCATCTTTCTCTCGCTCGAACACTATGAAGTGTGCAATCAAGTCAAGAATCCGACTCGGCTCAAGCAAACACCAAAGACTTTTCTTTAAATCGTCACCTTTGAACGAAGCTAAATCCTTCGGCCACGGGTCACGCCAGAAGCCCCAGTATTTGGAAGGTGCACCAGTCGCTCCGTAAAGCAGTTGTTGTTCATTCGTAGTGATGTTGAAAGCATTTGAGTAAAAGAGCCTTGGAATCTGCTCCTCATATTGCCTGATCTGGTCAAAGGCTTCTCCTGATTTATCTTTGAACGAGAACGGGCTTTTGGCTTCGATTACCACCAGAGGTAAGCCGTTAATAAAGACAACTAGATCAGGTCTTCGCGGCTTCTCCGAATGGACTTTGAATTGGTTTGCGACTGTGAAAGTATTGTTCTTTGGGTTTTTGAAATCGATGAGCGCAATGGTCTTCTTCTCACTCTCGCCAGGCACAGTCTTGCTATATTCACCGCGAATGATCTTGAGCCATTTTTCATTGTCGCTTAAGCCGAGAAGCTCTTGATAAACACTATCTGAGACTTCACCACCTACATTATTGATACGAGTGACTGCAGCCTTGAATAAGTTTCGCAAGATGACATTATTTTCGCCGTCGCGTTCCTCTGGATTCTTGGTTGGAGCTAGGTATTCATAGCCTAACTCCTCACACATAAACTCCAAGATCGGAAGCTCTACTGCTCGAAACTCTTTTCCATAAGCATCGAATTCAAATTTCATATTGAATTTCCAATCTTAACTCGGCCATTTAGCAAGTCTGATGCAACGCCATTTTTTATAAAGGAAAGCGCTACCAGTTTTTCTTTCATTTTTTGAACTTTAGACTGTTCATCTTCTATAATTTTACAAACTTCTGTTTGGTACTCGAAGGATGGGCATTCAGTTTTAATTTTTTCGAAATCGTCGAAATATAGTCGTAGGCGATCGTCTGTAACGCCGATCGAAAATCGATGAAAGAAACGAATTAGTTTTTGAGTGCGGAACTGGTAGTAAAAGAATTGCCCGCAAACATTTTTCTTCGGCTTTAAAACTACATAAGCCGGACTTACTAGGTAGTCGCGATCAGCGAATCCAACCACACCTTGCCACATTCTCATCATATTGTACGCAAGGTTGCCTTTTTCAACGTAGAGATGGTCTTCGTCCTTTAACTCCGATTCAACTTTCCGGTCCACTTCGTTGCGTAACACGAGACCGTCGTGCATCGTAACTGATCCCATGGGCACATCACGTATCCCTTTTGTTTTTGAGTTACTAAATAACAGTCCAAGGGGAACCGATTTCCAATCTCGTTTTTTCTGGGGATTTAATGTGAGTTCATCCCGCAACCCGAGAAGGAAGGTTTCATTTTTCGAAATCAGTTCTTGATGATTTAAAATTTGGTCATCAAGGGCACGAAGAGTTTCTATTATGGAAAGCTGTACCTTTGCTTTGGGTACGTTGATCGGTATATTTGCTAAAGTACTATATTTGCAGTTGTTAGTATCGTCACACAGACCCTTTGAGTATGCGTGAAACGTCGAAATCATTTCAGGTGATTTCATCGCATAGTACAAATAAATTGGGTCCACGATATCAGCATTCACCTTCAGAACCGTATAGGCTGGACTTACAATTCCTTTGTGTCGTGAATAGCCAACTACGCCTTGCCACAGTCTCATCGTGTTATAAACAACATCTCCTGGAAAAACTAATTTGTATTTGCTTTTGTCCTCTGAAGAGGTGTCTTTTCTCCCAGTTTCTTCCTGGGGCAACACACCTAGGCCACCTGTAACTGAAAGAAGTTTTTCATGATCTGGATGAGGCGAAGTCTCCTTTCGTTCCGAAGTAAAATCTTCGAATCGACGTAAGTTACTCATATCCCAGCTCCGCGAGGCGTTTCTTAGTCCTCTTCTCTAGATCAGAAATGCTTGCTTCTAATTCTAAAAGCGATTGGCCATATTTTATCCACCACCGCTCAATTAGTTTTAAAGCCTCGGGAGATGCGTCTGGGATTATATTTCGAATCTGATCCTTGCTTCTTATGTCTGCTTTAAATTTTAGGTATGCAGCGCCTTCTTTGCGCAGAAGTTTATCTAGCTTTAAACCATTCAATATTTGTTTATTGTAATCTGCTTCCACTTCGCGAACAGGAATTAAACCTTTAAGAATTCCTTTTACATCATAAGTTTCTGGAGGCGGAGCCGTGTCAACGTACCTTCTAATACTTAAGGTGTAATCGTTCTCTCTAATTTCATTTATATCTATAATTTTGGAGAAGCGGGAAGACTCTGTATACTTTGTGAACGTATTCGCGATTTTTTCGATATCCTTCATGCGGAGTTTATTTTGAATCTTAGCATCCTCAAAATCCAATTCTGCATTTATGAATAGAACCTTTCCCTTTCTGATTGGCGGCTTGGCTTTATTAATCATTAAAATACAAGCAGGGATTCCAGCACCATAGAAAAGGTTATCTGCTAGTCCGATTACTGCTTCGACGATATCGCCGGTATCCTCCAATATTTTCTTGCGAATCTCGCCCTCTTTGCCGCCACGGAAAAGTACCCCGTGAGGCAGGACTACGCCCATTCGACCTTTTGGCTTTAGACTAGCGATCATGTGTTGTACGAAAGCTAAGTCACCATAGGACTGAGGAGGGCATCCGTATGTATCTCGCGCATAAGGGTCGCCAGTTTTCCAAGTATCATATCCCCAACTCTTGAGGGAGAAGGGTGGATTCGCGATAACAAGGTCAAATTGCTTGATTCGTTTTGAGTTGCCTTCTTGGAGATGTTTCGGCTCCGCGATGGTGTCGCCGCGAAGTACAACGGCATCATCTAAGTCATGCAGGAACAGGTTCATTTGCGAGATTGCCCAGGTGTTGAGATTCTTTTCTTGTCCAAAAAGCCTCAATGATTTCGCATTTTTTTTATTACGTTCCATATAGTGAAACGCTTCGAGAAGCATACCGGCTGAACCGCAAGTGGGGTCATACACAGTTTGATTATTTGAAGGCTGAAGACATTCAACAATTAAGCGGACGACTTCTTTAGGAGTATAAAACTCTCCGCCCTTTGCTCCAGCATCATCAGCAAATTTTGCGATAAGATATTCATAAGCGTTTCCGAGCATATCGGCAGAGACATCTTTTTTTCGAAGAGAATATTTGTCGAAATGCTGAATTAGCTTTTCAAGTACGGAATCAGGGAATCTTTCTTTGTTGTTGAAGTCTACATCTTGAAAGACTCCTTTAAGCCGTAAATTCTCATCTTCAATTTTTCGAAATGCCGAATTAAGAGCTTCGCCGATATTAGTAGATTTCTTTTTAATATTTTCCCAGAAGCATCCCTTTGGAATATGAAAACGATGCTCTTCTGGATCAGCTGCCAACTTCTCGTCTTTAAATTCTTTCATGCGGTCATCGAACTCCTCTTGCCAAACGTCAGAAAGCCGTTTGAAAAAGAGAAGACCAAATATGTAATGCTTATAGTCTGCAGCGTCGATAGCGCCGCGAAGGATGTCAGCAGCTTTCCACAAATGCGATTCGAGTTCTTGTTGTGTCAATTGAGCCATTGAGATTCCTATTTCTTTCCTTGAGTGGCGAGCCAGTCCGCATAGTCGTCCAGAATAGCCGCCGCAAGAGCGCCTACTTTGCGATTTTGCTCTTTCGCCGCTTTAGTCAAAATCGCTTTGGTGTTCTTTTTTACGCGAGTAGAAAGCGGAGACCTTTCTTCGTTATCTCCGATCAACTCGTCAGGCGATTTGTATTTCACCTTAGTCTCTGACTTCACCACATCCTCTTTTCACCAGAATCTTATGGTGAAACATATGTTCGTTAAATACAAAAAGTATGCAAATGGTATTTCGCATCGTGTTACAATGTATTGTATGAGCATACAATGTAAGACAACCAAAATTTGTATCTACGGCCGAGTAAGCACTCTCTTGGGCCAAGACCCCGAACATCAATTAGTTCATCTGAGAAAATATGCCCAAGACAGGGGCTATCAAATTATCGCGGAGTTTGTTGATAAAGGCATTAGTGGTTCTCGGGAACGCCGCCCCGCTCTAGACGAGATGCTTGTTCGAGCACGAAAACAAGAATTTGAAATCATTGCCGTAAGCGCACTTGATCGGCTTGGGCGCAACACGAAACATATGCTTACTTTAATCGACGATCTGAAAAATCATTCCGTTTCGATTGTTTCATTGCGCGAAGGTATCGACTTTAGTTCTCCGATGGGCCAAATGATGCTGACCGTGATTTCGGCAATCGCTCAGTTGGAGCGATCTCTTATATCAGAGCGAATCAAGAATGCCTTAGCTGCAAAGAAAATAGCCGCAATTGAAAATGGAAATGGATGGCGATGTGGCCGACCAAACCAAGTAACTGCGGCTATCAAGAATCAAGTGATGTCCTTGCGAAGAGATGGAAAATCACTTCGAACTATTGCCAAAGAAGTTGGGATTGGCAAAACGAGCGTTATTAGGATTTTGAAAGGCGGTCCAAAATGATGTTCGCATTTCAAGCTCCTAAGTTGCTGAAATTGTTTAGTCGGAACTTGTTTGACTGTGATCCGAAGTTTTGGACCAAAAAGATTTGTTTTTGGACCAAACAGGTTACTCAAGGTCCTGTGCGACTAACGGAACGAAACGAACCGTCAGTCGGATTCTTGAATGACTGCCAGAACCTCGACTCATACGGAGTAAGACAATGTCATACGATCTAGATATGAGCGACGAAATTAAAATTGGAAAAGTACTTCAGCTATTGCTGAAGCAAAAGAATATGAGCATGAGAGAACTAGCAAAGGTTTCTGGGGTTCCGGCATCTAACTTGACCGAATGGTCTGCGAATAGAAGCCCAAAGAATCCTGTTCAGATTAAGAAGGTCGCTGAAGCTCTTGGAGTAACGATGCACTTCCTTCTGTTCGGGGAGGACGACAACCAAGAACCAATTCAAAAAATACTCAAAGAAGACTTCTTTTCTGGAACTTTTGAAATAACCGTCAAAAAGGTAAAGGTGAAATAATGAAATATACTTATCTCATCGTTCAAGATGTTTCAGACGGAAAAGAGTTTTCTAACAAGGAACTGGTCAAGTTCTCATCTGATAAACGCGAGACAGACTTATTCATTCCAAAAATCAAGGCGCTGATCTCTGAAATCAAAGATCAAAGTGCTCGTAAAAAGTATGCTCAGAGTTTGTCGTGCATTCTCCTTTGGGAAAACGACCAAGTGTGGAGTTGTTTCGTAGATGAAAACGGCCAGATTAAGGGCGATAACGGACCCGAAGAGTTCTAAACACGAGAGGCGATATGGCGGCGAAGAAAGATAAGTCTGTTAAAGACCAAACTATTACTATTCGACTTGAACCCGAGGACTTGAAAAAGATTGATGAGTTGGCTGACCTTGCATCGAAGAAGACTGGCGTTGAAGTTACTAAAAGCTGGGTGCTTCGAGAGTCATTCAAAGCTGCCTACTCCTCACTAAAAAAGAAATATGACGAGATGTAGGTTGGAATGAATGGTCAGGACTATGACTCAACTACAATTCAAACACTTCTAGAGGCCGCTGCTGGATTGACTTCAGTCTACAAAGATCTCCAGTCTAAGCGGGTCATCTTTCAAGGTACAAACCTTCCTGTAGCGGAAGCCGTCGATCATATAATTGCCTGTCTTGAAAAGGACGCTAGTTATTTAAAGAGGCTGGCGGAGATTTGTGATGAATCCAAAGAGACGATGAAGAAGTTCGACTAATGAGTAGTTCAGGTGCGGATCAGCGATATACCGACATCAAGTTGTTGTTCGAGCATGGTGACCCCGCTGAACCCTTACTAAGCGCTTGCTATCAGGCAGTTACAGAGTTCCCGACAGAAAGTCGTTTCTGGCTATTAAGCTCTCGAATACTTCAAAAACTGGAGAAACCAGAAGAGGCGCGAAAAGACATCAATCAGGCTCTTCAGTTCGAACCGTTTAATGTGGACTACAACTTTCAGCTTTTTAATGTCCTTGTTCAACAAGGCGAAACCGAGATGATTCCAAGGAGGATCAATTGGCTGTTCGAAAACGGGCCTCAAGAAATAAAAATCGAGATAGCCGGATACGCTCTAACTGCGATTGAGTCCGGTTTGTTTTCAAAGTTGGAGTTAGTTAATGCGGCTTTGAGTTCAATAATACGACTCAAAAGCTCAGACCAGTCATAGTGGTTTTTCTCGGCATAATGGGTACAAACGTAAGACAAATGTCCCTTCGATTGTGGCCGAAATTTTTTGGCACCTATTGGATAAACGTAAGACAATTTCCCCCTCAAATTCCTGTAGAATAGGCATTCTTTTTGAGCTAATTTAGCTCCAAAATAACCCTCAAGTATCTAAAACCACTAGCCGATTAGTAGGTTGACAAAAGTTGACAAATCAGTTAGGATGTTGTAATGCAAAGTAAGTTAAATTCAGACCTTATCAAACACCGAATGAAAGAGTCGGGAATGAGCGTCCAGGCGTTGGCGAAGGCTTTAGACGTTAGTCGAGAGATCATATACAACTGGCTCAGTGGAGAGAAGTCTCCGCAACCTAAAAACATTCTTGGTTTAACTCGTACATTGAAAATTCCATTTAAAGAATTGTTCGTTGCTGATCTTGGCCTTGAACCTGTCGTTGCTTTTAGGAAGCGTGCCGGAACTAAGACCACTGATCGTCATATTGAAAATGCCATAAATATGGGATTAGGTTTAGAGCCATTAGTTCCGTACATGGGCTTCCCTAAATTCAGAAAGCCTTCTACCTTCATAAATCCACGCAATGATTTTCAATATATCCAAGAAGTCGCTAGTGAATTTCGTAAAGAGAAAAAACTTTCAGACGTTATTGATTATCACGAACTTATAGGCGTTTTTCCAGAGCTTCATTCGGTCCTAATTCCTGTTTTGTGGGGTCAGATTAAGTCGCATGAAAATGCTCTTCATGTTTATTTGCCAAAATCGGCGACCACTTGGATTTATCTCAACTTAGATACGAATCCTTTAGATTTCAAATTTTGGATGGCTCATGAGATCGGCCACATTCTAGCTCCTGAGTTACGTGGAAATGATGGCGAAGACTTTGCGGACAATTTCGCGGGTGCATTACTTTTTCCGATGGAACTTGCTAAAGCGGAGCATGGCGCCTTAATTCGTCTATCAAACGCACAGCGAGTTCAACGAATCCAGCGAACTGCCGAGCACTATAAAATCTCAATGTATACCGTACTTGGCGAGACAAATAAGTTCGCTGAGGCTCATAACTTGCCCGAAATTGAAATTGCAAATTTTGGCGCGATTGTTACGACGTTCAATAAGAAATTCAAACTTGTCAGCGAAGGAATTTTCAAAGGCAAGAAACCAAAGACTACATTAAGCTCGCCGAAGAATTTAATTCTCCATTCTTCGACGGCTTGAAAGCATTTTTGAAAGAGAACAGGAAGTCCTCTTCGATCATTAGCCGGGTTCTTAACATCCCTGCGCATGACGCACAGGCGATTTTTGAGGACCTAGCAAGTGGCACTCCTTAAAATCTTAATTGATACCAACGTCTATTTCAGATTAGCACAGTCGATTCATCCATTGTTGCGAACTTCTTTTGGGACTCCGCCACATCAGCTCGCTATTACCGAAGACCTAGAGAAAGAATTTAAATCAAACTCTAGGCTTCATCTTAAATTCGGTTGGTTTACTCAGACTGAATACGTGGACAACCGTCGAGGTGTTTTAACTCTATCTAATAAACAAAAAAAGCAGTTCAAAGAGGATTGGGACACAATTAACGGAATTGCAAATCAGCTTGGTTACGTAGACCTCTCGAAAGAAGACATCAATGGCATTGTTTACGCTTTGATTTTGAATGTGCGCCTTGTAACCGATGACTTAGGCATGCGTGATGTAGCACTACAGCTTGGCGTCTCAGTGATGTCGACGCTCGAGCTTTTAAAGTTAATGGTCGATCATTCCCACATCGAATTGAAAACTGCTAAAGCTATAGCAGGCTACTGGTCCGCGATGGCGGATTCTCCCAGTGATCTCAAAGCTCAGTTCAAAAAAATCTTTGGCGAAGACTT
>JAZKJI010000058.1:0-10274 GCA_040384405.1 Bdellovibrionota bacterium | reverse complement strand
ATCGAAAGTTCTTGCGCCAATACACTGTCGGTACCGCGTGACTTATCCACCAGCTTTTGAATTGCTGAAAAGAAATCCAATCCCGCTTCCACCGAAAGTGCCAACAGGTCGACGTAGAAAGGTAAATCAGAGCGCACATTGAGTTCGCGTTGTTTTTTCATTGCTGAGGCGTGCATCATCGGCAAATAGAAACCTGCCGGGATCAAGGCGATTAGCATCATGTAACTGAAATCTAATTCCAATGCAAAGTTAAGAACCATGACGAACATTGGAAACATAATTCCCCAAAGAATTTGCAAACCAATGAATTCATCTTCGGTTAACTCTGCAGCCATGCCTGCGGTTTTGATGGATTTGCGTACTCGCTTGCGATAGTCCTCGTTACGAAAACGAAGTGCGTGTTGCAATGTAAATTGGTGAACAAGAGGCCGTGAAAAATTAATGATCGCGTTCTTAGATTTTTCCGGAGAAGAATTACTTGCCCAAGAAAGTTGCTGCTTATCATTGTTGTTAGTGATCATTGCCGAGACGAATAAAAAGACCGCCAGGCCTCCCATTACCAATCCCAGAATAAGCATTAAATCTGCGCTTCCCATTTTTCACTCTTTCATGTTGAATAGTTTTATGTTCACTTTGTATCTGGCTTCTCAATCTCCGCGTCGCCGCCAACTTCTCGAAAATGCTCAGATTTCTTTCAAACTACTCCCAGTAAACATATCGGAAAAACCGGTCACTCATTTGACCCCTGAAGAGCAAATTCGTGACATTGCTGAAAGAAAAGCGAAGGCTGCCTGGGAATTGCTGTCTCAAAACGAGAAAGCCCAGCCTTTTGCCGTACTTTCGGCCGATACCGAGGTCGTGCTGGACCAGCAACTTTTGGGAAAACCAGCCTCGAAAACAGAAGCGCGTCAGATGCTAAAAGATCTTTCCGGTCGCACCCATGAGGTCAAGACTGCGGTCGTTTTGTGGGGATCATGGTCAAAAACCTCCATTTCTCACGTCGAAACGACGAAAATTTTTTTTAAAAAGTTAACTGATGCAGAAATCGAAGAGTATATCTCAACTGAAGAGCCTTACGACAAAGCCGGTGGTTACGGAATCCAAGGTGTCGCGGGAAAATATGTTGAAAAAATAGAAGGATCTTATTCAAATGTCGTTGGGCTTCCAATGGAGGCAGTGGAAAGTTTGCTTAAAAAACTGGAACTGTCGCAGCACTAGAATTTTACAGAAATCGGTAACAAATCATGAGTGTTCTGGGTGAAATTCAAACAATCATAAAAAATAATTACGTCCCGCATGGAAGTTCCGTGAAAGAAGCGCAACTAATTGCCGTTTCAAAACTGCAAAGTGTTGAAAAAGTTCGCGCGCTTTACAATCAAGGCCAAAAAGTTTTTGGTGAAAACTATGTTCAGGAAGCTTTGCTTAAAAAATCATCGCTGGATTCCGATATTCAGTGGCATTTCATAGGAAGTTTGCAAAAAAATAAGGTCAAACAAATCATCGGGCAATTTACGTTAATTCACTCGGTCGACTCGATGGAATTGGCGGCTTTATTGTCACAAAAAGCAAAAGAAAATCAAATTACTCAAAAGATTTTATTACAAGTAAATGCTGCAGGCGAAGTCACTAAACATGGTTTTGAACCCGATGTTTTGTTGCAACAGTTTTCCCAGATAAAGCAATTACCTAATTTAGAAATTCGGGGATTGATGACAATGCCTCCGTTGGGGATGGACGGCGAAGTTGCCCGGCCGCATTTTCGTCGACTCAGGGAATTACGGGATCAATTAGGAGTCGTTGAATTATCGATGGGAACAAGCCATGATTTCAAGGTAGCGCTGGCAGAAGGTGCTACTTTGATAAGGTTAGGTACAATTCTCTTTGGTGAAAGGTCGCCGAAATGAGTGCAGAAGGAATTGCAGTTCCATCAAACGGAATCTCGTCTGGTTCAGGCTATGCATTTATTCATTCTATGAAAATTGGATTTATTGGCGCGGGCAATATGGCGCAAGCCATGATTAAACGATTAGTGGAAAATAAAGTTGCGGCACCTAATCACATTTTTGTTTCTAATCGCACGCCAGGAAAACTTTTAAAATTACAAACCACTCTGGGAATTAACGTTTGCCAAAGTAACGAAGAAATCATCGATAACTGTGATGTAGTAATTTTAGCAGTGAAGCCACAAGACGTCGCATCAGCGATCGAACCAATTGCACTTTCTTTTCACGATAAACACATCATCATCAGCTTGGCCGCAGGAATTCGCATGGAGAGTTTGCAAAAACTTGTGCGACAAGGTCGATGGGTAAGAGTTATGCCCAACACTCCATCAATGATCGGACAAGGGGTCGTCGGCTATTTGCTGGACGAAGATGATTCAGGATTAGTTACCGTTACTGAAGATTTGATGGGATGCATGGGCGTTGTGTTGCCAATGAAAGATGAAGACCAATTGGAAGCATTGATGGTTGCTTGTTCCAGTGGCACCGGTTTCGTTTTCGAAATGATGATGTACTGGCAAGATTGGTTGGAAGAACATGGATTTGAAACCGAAGCTGCCCGAAAAATGACCGTCCAGACTTTTGTCGGGGCCGCCGTTCTGGCATTACAAACTCCTGCAGTTGAGGTTGAAGAGCTGCAAGCCCGCGTAACTTCGAAAAAAGGTGTCACGATGGCTGGACTAGAGTCCATGCGTGAACTAGAAATCGAAAGAGCGCTTCGGATCAGTTTTGAAAAAGCTGCTCTACGCAATGTTGAAATTGCGAAATCCTACAAATAAAACTAATCTAACTTAAGACCAGTCAAGGAGGATCGCCGTGAAACTGATGCCAGTGGACATTGCTCACAAAAGTTTTTCAAAGAAGATGATGGGAATCGACCAAACTGAGGTTGAAACTTATTTACGCCAAGTGGCCGAGCACATGGAAGCACTGATCAAAGAAAAAAATTCCTTGAAAGAAATTCTGCGCGAAAAAGAAATGCAATTATTAGAATACAAAGAAAAAGACCGCACACTTCGCGAAACAATTTCAACAGCAACCCAAATGTCAGAACGCATCCGCCAAGATGCTGAACGAGACGCAAAACTAATTACAAACGATGCCCAAACAAAAGCAGACGCAATCACACACGACGCCCGCGAAAGCATCCGAAACATTTACAACGAAATAAATGATTTGAAAAAAGCCCGCTTACAATTCGAAGCAAACCTCAAAGCCCTAGCACAGGCGCACCTTACTTTGTTAGAACAGGGTGAGAAATACTTACCGCCGATGCACTTGCCGCAGCATAATTTTGCAGCTCCTGCTGAACGGACAACCGAAATCTCGCCACTAGCAACACGATAAAACTATAAACTGAAAACCACTGACCGCTACGGAACTCTTCGGTGCCGGTCACGGTGCCGGGCCGGCGTTCAGTGGTGCTGGCAACTGTGGGCGGTCCGCGGTGCCGGTCTGGTGCTTAGTGATCGGTGTGCGGTCTGACTTCGAAGTAAATTTGATTTTATTTGTGTATTTCTGAAAGAAATTCGAACAGGTTCGGAAAATTCAAAATTCAAAATTCAAAATTCAAAATTCAAAACCAGTAAGCAGTAAGCAGTAAGCAGTAAGCAGTAAGCAGTAAGCAGTAAGCAGTAAGCAGTAAGAAAATTTTTTCCCCAACGTAAGGTCAAAGATCAAATAAAATGTTCGGAATTATTAGCAACCGATGCCAGATCACAGAATAACCAGACAGGCACTGCGGACCGCCCACAGTTGCCAGCACCACCGAACGCCGGCCCGGCACCGGCACAGTTACCGTGTTCGTATCCGTGTCCGTGTCCGTGCCAGTATTCTCCCCCGGAATTATTTTTTCTTACGTTTCAATTCGATGATCATTTCCGCCTCGTCTAACTGTTCCTGAACAGGGGCAGCGGGCACGTTTTGATAAGTACTTTTCTTAGTAGCACTTTTTTTAGGTGGCGGTTTAGCAATCGGCTTAAATAAATTCTGATCTACTCCGTCGTTGGTAGAAGGCCGGAATTCTTCTTCCGGTTCAGCGGGAGCGCTTCTTCGTTTTTTTGCTGGTGTCATGTAGCTGGCTGATCCGAAATCGAATGCTAGCGTGACGTTTACTCCGACAAAAATTCCTTCTGCGTAGTTTGTTCCGGAAAGTGTGGTTCCGCCAAAAATTGAAGTTTTCCAAGTGTCGCCGCGAAAGCGGGCAAAACCTGCAGCTTCCATGTAGGATGGATTGATTCCGTAAAAACGGTAGCTTCCGCCGTTAGCTCTTAGGACCGCAATTTCCCTGGCAAGTTCCGATGCCGTGGTTCCTTTGTCAGCATCTTGGCCGATGGATTGTTGGCCCGCAAGTTCGGCGCCGAATGAAAATGATCCAAAAACTAATCCTGCATTTACTGCCCACGGAACTAAATCCGCGCGACCGCCGGTTCGATAGCGATAGCCGACGTTTCCTAATATTTCGAAACTTTCCGACGCTGTTTGTAATTGGACACTGGGAGTAATGGTGGTGACGCCTTCGTGAGTCATTACTTCATCAGTTGTGTTGGAAATTCCGATTAAGCCCATTCTGACATCAAGATCAGTGACTAACTGCCAACCGCTCCAGTCAAACATCAAATAGTCAGTTCCGGCGCTGACTTCGTCTATGGCAGAGTTTGACCGGTTTCCTCGGTAAAATGGATCCGCATTTTTGCTCTCTGCCATGGAGATTTCTACTCCGCCTCGCATACTGAAGTGCGGACTGAAAATATATCGAGCACCAAATGGTGCCTGAATCAGAGAGTAGGAATTGTCATACAACAACGCGACACTTTTGCCATTGCTGTCATAATTTTTATTCGAGGAAAAGTACTGCGTTTCCGCACTAACTTCTAAAGTGCGTGGTCGAAACTCTCTATATTCAGATAGTCCCCAGGCAACAGTTGAAAAAACAAAAGATGACAGTCCACAGAGAAAAATATTAAATTTCATATGGTTATTTTAGCAACTTCCGGTGAAGGGTAAAATTCTTTGTCTAAACTACATCCAAAGTCCCCTAACCCAAAGTCCAATAACGGCGAAAATCAGGTCAAATCCGGGGATTCTGCCGAGCTTAAGATCATATTTTTAACAGTTTTCATTTATTTGATCGGTTTTGGAATGGTCTTGCCACTGATTCCCATGATTTCGCGGGAGTTTGGCGCAAGCCCCATTGCTACCGGTTGGCTGCTTTCAATTTACTCGATCATGCAATTTATCTTCTCGCCTTTATGGGGAAGATTAAGTGACCGAATCGGCAGACGACCAATTTTACTTTTCTGTTTGGCGGGCGAAGTTGTTGCGTACATCATTTTTGCTTTTTCAAAAAACCTAGAGATGCTTTTTATTAGCCGCGCACTTTCAGGTTTTTTTGGCGCCAGTATTTCAACGGCATCAGCTTATATTTCTGATATCACTCCTTCTTCGGGAAGAACCAAAGGTATGGCATTGATCGGAGCAGCTTTTGGATTAGGTTTTGTTTTGGGACCGGCGATTGGTGGAGGATTATCTTTATTAGCACAAAAAAATGGAAACACCTCACCTTACTTGGCACTTCAAATGGTAGGTCTAACGGTAGCGCTGTTTTGTTTAGGAACATTTATTTTTGCATTGCTAAGATTACGGGAGCCCGCGCGGCGCCACGAAGTTGACCGCGTTACTTCCAGATGGACCAGAATTAAGGGATATATTTTTAAGCGCCCGGTAAATATCCCACTGATTGTTTACTTACTGGTTGGGGTCGGCATGGCAGCGATGGAAGCAACACTTGTTCTTTACATGGCGGATTATTTCGATTGGGGACTTAAAGAGACAAGTTTCGGTTTTGCTTATGTCGGACTTAGCATGGCATTTACTCAAGGATTTTTAGTTCGCAAGTTAGTTCCTAAATGGGGTGAAGCAAAAATTCTAACCTTCAGTTTAATTTTGTTTGCGATCGGAATGGCAGGAATTCCCGCAACTTCATATTTGTTAGTCATCGGTTTATCAATGACATTACTGGCGGTTGGAATTGGTTTAAGTAACTCGTCATTATTAGGGGTAATCAGTTTGTTAAGTCCTTCCGATTCCCAGGGTGAAGCATTAGGTGTTGCGCAAAGTTTTTCATCTTTGGGAAGAATACTGGGCCCGTTAATTGGTGGGTTTTTATATTCGATTTATAATCCCGGGCCTTTTATTTTTGCAGCGGTCATTGGTTTACTTTGTTGGATTTTGATTATTTTGAACAAATCCATAATTCCGCAAAGTGGAAAGGTAGAAAGTGCCGTCAATTCTTAATCGAATCGGATTTTTTCAATTCGAAAACCTGATTAAAAATAGGATTCCGTTCATTCTTTTTGCCATTGATTTTGAAATGCCGGTGATTTTCACTAACTTCCACGAGCAACATCTCATTAATAACCGCGTCAGTTTAAAGTCTGCGGCTTTGGTGGATTACATAAAAGAAAAAAACCTTCCTAAAGATCAAGCTATGGTATTGATTTGCGAAAGTGGGAAAGTTTCCCCCGATTTAGTAGATAAAGTCGAAGCTATGGGCTTTCATAACGTTTATTACATCGACGGCGGGTTGGAAAACCTGTTGAAAGAAAAAGCCGAATCTTAACACCCCAAGCATAAACAATGGTTGCTAGCGGTTGTGGTGATTTAGGAAATGGGTTAACTTATTTCCATGTTATCAGATAGATATAATCCCAATGAAGTAGAAGATCGAATTTATAGCCTGTGGGAATCCAACGGGCATTTCAAAGCCGAGGACCTTTCCAGGAAACCTCCGTTTTGTATTATCTTACCTCCACCCAACGTCACGGGCTTTTTACACATGGGTCACGCCCTTGATCACACGATTCAAGATTTACTTATCCGTTGGAAACGCATGAGTGGCTTTAATGCCCTTTGGTTACCGGGAACGGACCACGCGGGGATTGCTACGCAAAATATCGTCGAGCGGGAATTAAAAAAAGAAGGCGTTACCCGTCACGAACTGGGGCGCGAAAAATTCGTCGAAAAAATTTGGGAATGGAAACATCAATACGGGGACCGCATTGTCACCCAGATGCGCAGACTTGGGGATTCTTGTGATTGGGATCGCCAAACATTTACTTTAGATCCTGGTGTTTCAACCGCAGTAAGAAAAGTTTTTGTTTCTTTGTATGAAAAGGGCTGGATTTATCGCGGCAAAAGATTAGTTAACTGGAGTGGTCCCTTAGAAACGGCAATTTCTGATTTAGAAGTCGAGCACAAGCAAATTAAAGGAACTTTATATCACATCGTTTATCCACTTGATGATGGATCGGGATCACTCGTTGTCGCGACAACAAGGCCTGAAACATTACTGGGTGATACCGCCGTTTGCGTTCACCCGGACGACGATAGATACCGGCACCTGATTGGAAAATTCGTTAAGCTTCCTCTGACAAATCGCTTGATCCCGATCATCGGTGATACTTATGTAGATAAAGAATTTGGTTCGGGCGTTGTGAAAATTACTCCGGCCCATGATTTTAACGATTATAAAATCGGTACAAAACATAATCTGGAATTTATTAATATTTTAACTAAACGGGCAGAGATCAATGAAAATGGTGGTCCCTACAAAGGACTCAAAGTTCAAGAAGCTCGAAAGCGCGTTGTTGAAGATTTAAAAAATTTAAACCTACTTGTGAAGGAAGAGCCGCATATCCATTCGGTTGGGCATTGCTCAAGATCCGGTGCGGCCGTTGAACCATTTTTGTCTGAACAATGGTTTGTCAAAACTGAACAGTTAAGTACGCCAGCAAAACGAGTAGTTGAAAGTGGTACAATCCGCTTTGAACCTGAATCTTGGACAAAAGTTTATCTACATTGGATGAACATCATCGAAGACTGGTGTATTTCGCGCCAACTTTGGTGGGGTCACCGGATTCCTGCGTGGTACTGCGACAGTTGTGACCACATTACGGTTTCAGAAACTGACCCAGGTGCTTGCGGAAAATGCGGCAAGAAAACAATCAAGCAAGATGAAGACGTTTTAGATACTTGGTTTAGTTCGGCACTTTGGCCATTTTCCACAATGGGATGGCCCAATGAAACTGAAACTCAAAAAACTTTTTATCCGACGACCTACTTAGTAACCGGCCACGATATCATTTTCTTCTGGGTTGCCCGGATGATTATGATGGGTCTGGAATTTAAAAGGGACGTTCCTTTTAGAACTGTTTATATACACGGATTAGTGCGCGACTCCCAAGGCAGAAAAATGTCCAAGAGTTTGGGAAATTCAGTAGATCCGGTAGAGATGATCGAAAAATTCGGAGCCGACGCTTTACGATTTAATTTCTTAGCCCACCTTTATTCAGGTAAGGATTTTAAATTTTCGGAAACCCGAATTGAAGGCTATCGCAACTTCATGAATAAGATCTGGAATGCGACAAGGTTTGCATTGGGGAATCTTCAAGACTTCCAAGCTCCGGCCGAGGGCCTTAAAGCATTACCAATTAAGAAAAATTTAAGTACGTTTGATGAATGGATTGTTTTTAAACTTGCGGCAGTAGAAAAGAAAGTTGAAGACTCTTTAGAGTCGGAACATTTCTCTGAAGCTGCGCAGGCTTTATATTCATTCATCTGGCACGAGTTCTGTGACTGGTACATTGAACTTACAAAGCCAATCTTAGCGGGACCAAAAACGGAAGAGCGGGCAGCTACGCAGTTAGTATTAGCACATGTCTTAAATCGTGTTGTAAGACTGCTTCATCCATTTTGCCCATTCATCACGGAAGAGATTTATCAAAAACTTCCGATGCATGGACAAGCTTGTATTATCGATCAATACCCGACGGTCAGAAATGATCGCGAGTTCCTTGCTTTTGGCTCGGCACAAGCTGCTTTCGAAATTGACCTGATCAAAGAAGTACTAACTTCCGTCAGAAATATCCGCGGTGAAAATCGAATTAGTCCTGCGCAAAAAATTAATTTACGTTTAGGCGTTGTGGATGAAAAGGTTCAAAAGATCCCAAGTGCCAATCGTTCTTCGCTAATCAGCTTGGGACGCGTCGATAATTTATTTATCGGTGAAGAAGGTTCATTATCAAAATGTGCAGTGACGTTGGTCTCTGTTGGTGAATCCCAAGTAAAAGTAATTATTCCGCTTGAGGGGCTGGTTGATTTCGATGAAGAAATTAAACGGATCGCTAAACAGGTCGAGAAACTTCAAAAAGATATTTCCATGCTTCATAATAAGCTATCGAATGAAAAATTCGTCGCTAATGCCGATGAAGACGTGGTCGCGGCCGACCGGATTTTATTAGAACAATCCCGGCAGCAATTAACATCTTTGCAAGATGCTTTACTCCGCCTTAAGTAATAAATAAATTTTGTCCGGCGAAATGCCGGGCAGGCCATTATATTGTTGATACTGCGGTGGCCAAAGCCCCGGAGCAAAAACCATTGGTATCGGTTGGATATTTAAAAGTTTAGCAACAAGCTCGGAACAATACATTTTATCGTCGTCCCAAGAGAAATTCTGATCATAGCGAAGGCCCAAGTAAGGTTTAATGTCTTCCAAAGTTAATTCCGGAGAATTAACCCTTACAATTTCGGTCACCGTTCCCATTTTTTCAAGTTCATCAATATCTACAAGAACTACACCTTGATAAGGATGGGCTTGAAGCCATTTTCCCTGAAAAGAAATCGCCATATGATAAAATCGGCCGCCCGGCTCAAGTTGAACAAGATTTCCATTCGTGTCGTAGTGTTCAAGAAAAGCCACCGATGGGCCATTGGACTTAACGAAAGTCGGTTGGTCAGCGAATGCAGAACCAAATACAAAAAAAGCTACTAAGATAATGAAGCTCTTAAAAATCTGAATCGATATTTGCGTTAAAACGAACTTCAAATCTCTGTTCATTATTTAATTAAACCAATTTCTCGAAGTCTTTGCATCAAGAATTCCCCAGCTGTAATCGGCGGGTATTTTTCGCCCGTTCCGCGGCAGCTTGGTAAACACTTTAATTCTGCTTCAGGATGGGGATGCATGAAAAATGGCATGCTATAGCGAGGTTGGTTTTTTGCTTCCGGAGAATTTACCACTTGATGGGTCGTTGAAGGAATCACGTCGTTAGTTAACCGGGCTAACATATCACCAGCATCAACGATTAAAGTTCCCGGCTCACTATCAACGTCTAACCATTCACCATTACGGTCTTTTAATTGTAAGCCAGATGCAGTGGCTGCTGGAAGGATAGTGATGAAATTAATGTCTTCGTGCGGAGCGGCCCG
>JAZKJI010000057.1:0-4811 GCA_040384405.1 Bdellovibrionota bacterium | reverse complement strand
ATACATTTGGGACTAGTTGTAATTGATCCCAATGAAAGAGCAAAAGGCTTTTCCTGGATTCTTTACGGTTTAACTATTATTTTATATTTCATTAAAAATCGTTGCTCGCCATTCTGGGTTAGTAACGTTACTCAAGTTCCATCTATTATGGGATCGGTCTCGGAAGGATTTTCCAACGTATTTCCAAATCCCTCGACCAATAATCGCCGTACCTATGATCACGGTATCTTGGCGCGAGAGATTATGAGCCGTCACCGGCATGTTTTTGGTGTGGGCCCGGATGCGGAATTTGACGAAGAAAGATTTGTTATCGCCAATGCCTACACGGGCGGCAGTGATAATTTGAAAAAGACTTTTTCTGATGCGCCCAAACACCGGCGTACAGTATTTAATGAATTTGCCGAAAGGGAACTTAATTATGATCGGGGCGATGATATCTTGCAATTAGGGATGATGGATTTA
The DNA here is from genome assembly GCA_040384405.1 of Bdellovibrionota bacterium. Lineage (GTDB taxonomy): Bacteria > Bdellovibrionota > Bdellovibrionia > Bdellovibrionales > Bdellovibrionaceae > JAZKJI01. The sequence continues at coordinate 4,349 of JAZKJI010000057.1, read as the reverse complement.
AAGGCCTACTATAATTATCTAGCCCACTCAGTTCCGGCCGGTTCATTAATTTTAGTTATTTATCGAGCGATTTTCTTGATGGTCGAAAGATCATTGGTGCCATTCTACCAATGGTTGTCTCCCTCCCAACCCATGGGCGTGTTGAGGCCCAGGGAATGATGTATCCAATCTATGTAAAACTTTTTGATGCGTTCTTGAACCTGCTGGGTGCTTTTGGATTAATGCCCATATTGCGAACCTACTTTGGGCAAACTCATTTAAATCCATTAGAAAAGAAGATCAGGTGGATATTCTTAACAATTTTTTCACTTTTTACTTTAAGAGTTTTCCATCTAGGTTTTGGGCTCAGTGGAATTACCAGAAGTCTTATTTTTTTATTGTCGTTAGGTATTCTTTTTTCGGTATTTTTGTATTGCGAAACTTTATTGCGCAGGCATTTTCCGATATGGCTAAAGTACTTCGCCTTAGCGGGATTTATCTTTTTCTTTGTGGGCTTGATATTTGGAGTTTCCCAAGAAATTTGGTTTACCCAGATATTTTTCATTTATATCGTTTTGATTCAGGTATTCAGCTTAAGCCTTTGTATTTTTAGAAATCGCGCTGACTACAGCCGAATGGAAAATACGCTGATAAACCGAAATATAGTGGCTTTAATTTTTATTCCTATGTTTTTCATTTCTGATTTAGTAATATTTAATATTCCGGTACTACCAAAGATGGGCGTTCTTGGCGGATTACTAATGGGTTATATCTCACTCTATAGCGGTGCCTTATTTAAAGATAAGGCCATGGCCGTACGTAACCTAATATTCGTGCTGGTCACTGCTTTTGGATTAGCCTTCGGTGTAACTATTCTTGCCCGAACTGATGATCCTTATTTTATGTCACGTATAATGTTGTTGTTCGTATGTCTGTACTTGGCTGGCACTATCAGCCTGACAGTAATGAAGCTTGAATCTAAAGATGATATTACGAAATTCATTTTGGCCATCATCGAAGCTGACAAGAAATCAATATTAGGATTTTTAAAAGGCGTAAATAGTTTCTTTAGCCAGGTTGACCGTAAAATTCTTCGTTCTTCGGACTTAGAGATATATAATGAAACAACCTTCCAAGATACCTTTGCAAAATGCCAGACTCATTTACTTTCAATTTTTGATATCCAATCCTTCATTCAATTGGGCCCCAGCGATGACATGAAAACCCAAGATCTAGAGAAACTAGAGAAACTAAAAGACATGTTGGAAAAAAATGAAATGACCTACATTTGCCAAGTAGGAATTAGCCAAGCCTATTATATTTTATTCAACGTGCCGTTAATGGGATATGACTCATTAATCAGAATTCGAACCAAATTATTAGTTGATGTAGCAGATCTGATTGAAAAATAAAAAAGGCCACTTTTTGGTGACCTCTTTATCGAAATCAATTAGTTGAATCGAATTTTATTCAAATAGTTGAGTCTGATTCTATTCAAACGGACATTACAATAATTTTAAATACTCGATTAGTGCTGATTTCTGTTCTTCAGTTAAGTTTTGAAATTGTTTTTCATGACCCTTATTCGATCGTCCTGGCTCTTTGGTGTCGTATTTACTGGAATTACTCCAGCTTTTGTAATCCGAAGGATAGACGTATTCTTTCCCAGCTTGTACGCCCCGGATTCCCACCTTTTCTAAATCAATGGCGTGGCCTCCTAATTCAAAAATTTCTGGGCGGCTTTCTGGATGAAGAACATGCCACAGTGTAGGGACTGATCCATTGTGAAAGTAAGGGGCCGATGACCAGACTCCGGCAAGCAGCGGAGCGGTGTAGCCACCACTTTGAACTCCGGCATCAACGTACTTTTTCATAACGTTTGATTCAGCGTACGCACGAATATTCGGAGTAACTAATTCCCATCGTTTCGGATCGGTTCCCATGTATTGCTGTTCCACCAATCGATTTGGAAAACTGAGCAGCCGCGGGTCATTCGATCCGGTCGTATAAGTCCCGTGGCATTTGGAACATGACTGGGCATATACCTCGCTTCCGCGATTAGCTTTGGCTAAATCAACTTCGGCGGGAAATGGTTGGGCACGGTGATATTTTAAAAACTGGAAAACTTCTTGAACACGGGGAATATGAGGTTCGATGTTTTTAAGCGAATTTCCCATTGCCGAGAATGTAAAAAAAGCTGCTAGGTTCGCAAGATCAGAAATGTGCTCTGGATCTAAAGCGCGTACTTCATCAATTGCTTCGAAACGTGGTTTACCCGGAACACCGTAGCCGCCGTCGATTGTAAGTGATGATCTAAAGCCCTTTAATGAAATATCCGGAATCGCAACAAACCCAACTTCGTTTGCATCAAAGTGATTTCGATCACTTAAATTCGCATCCCGCTTAAATGCACCAACTCCATTAGTAATTCCAGGCCCACCGTTATTAAAATTAAACGCCTGTTCCATTCCGACCATCTTTTTTAAAGTCTTGCGAACTTGCGGAATTATATCATTTTTGATGGTTTTGTATTCTTTAGGATCTGTCTCTGGGTAAGCTTTAAGGATAGCGGCCAGAAATGCTTCCTCATTTTCCATTCCCTTTTTTAAACCTTTAAAAACCCGGTTTAAAAAACCGTCTAAATTTAACGAAGTATTGGGACTTCCAATCCACGCGTTTCCGTTGGGATTTCCTTTAGAGTCATATGCCATTCCACTGTGGCAGGCAGCACAGGTAACGTTACTGATATTAAGTTTTAATGTTCTGCCTAAAATATTTCCTTCAAGATCTCCTGCAATAAAACCCAAAGGTGCATCAAGTTTAGGTTGTGGTGCCCAATCATCGCGCCAGTTTTGGATTGTGTTAGGTTGCATGAATCCGTAATTACCCATTAAGCGGTGAAAGTCTTTACCTTTATTTTTCTCGACACCACCTTCACCCATGGTCAGGAAAGCTGTCCCATAAACTTTTGTCGGAATTAGGTTTTGCGCAAATAATCCACTTAAAGATAGTGAACCCATTCCATCCATAATAAATCTGACTTGCCCAAGATGAGGGGCATTTTTATTTTCTGATTGGTATTTAATAAGTTGTTTTGATTCGACAACCTTTTCGAACTTACATGCGGTTAACGACAACAGGGTTACTAAACCCGCGCACTTCAAACCCACAGATACCGCCATGAATACCTTCCGAATCTTTAGAAATAGGCAAAGCTTAGCTTAGCCAAAAAATTTTTTGCTCTACTAAGACTTTATCGGATTTTCGTATTGTGACCAAGGCTGGGAACTGGACTTAGGACCCACATTTTATGGGTCCTAAGCAGAATTTTTAAGAATAGATTTTAAATTAAAAAAGCGATCAGACTATCGTGCAGATTTAGGAGAGAACTTTGATGAAGTTGCTTTACGTTCAACAAATCGGCGTTTAGCCGGAGGACGGGCTCCTGCCATTGCACGAGCTGGTCTTTCAGATCGTTCCGCTGCCGGAGCTTCACGTCTAGGTGCGCGCTCGGTAGCAGTTCGTTCTGATCTTTCCGGACGCTCGGTGCGAGCAGTTCGGTAAGTTGGTTTTTCAGTGCTGCGCTCAGCGCGGGGCTCTGATCTTTCTGCAGTGGCTTCACGTCGTGGAGCACGTTCAGATCTTTCCATCGGTGCGCGCTCTGATCTTTCAAAACGTTCTGGACGCTCTGATCTCTCAGGTCTTTCGGAACGGAACGAAGGGCGTTCCGCGCGGAAAGCAGGCCGCTCTGATTGTTCATCACGGTTTCTGTCAGCAAATCTTGCCTTTGGACGATCATCGCTGCGACTTGGTCTGAACCCGCTGTTTGATCGGCCACCGAATGAACGGCCTTCAGATCGTGGAGCTCTTGGACCATTTGCAGATTTTTGAAGATCTTCTTCTGACCAACCCATTTTTTCCGGCCCGTCAAAGCGCAAGTTTCTTAAGTATAGCTCTAGAAGTTTCGCCGCTAATTGCTCAACGCCCATTCCATCAGATAATTGAGTCAAAGACTCGATTGCCGTCATAGAAGGATCAACTGCTTCTAATTTTTCAATTAGATGAGTTGTTGCCTGTTTTCGAAGTTGAGAAAGCGTTGGAACACCTTCAACTTTGATTGCTGATTTATTTTGTTGAGCCCAGCTTTGTAAAACGCGTAATTCACGAGGAGTTACTAAGTTAAACGCAACGCCCTTTGCACCTGCGCGGCCAGTTCGACCGATACGGTGAACATAGCTGTCACGAGAGTACGGAATTTGAAAGTTAACAACGTGAGAAATGTCATGAACATCGAGTCCACGTCCCGCAAGATCAGTAGCAACCAGGATTCCGTCTTTTTGACGGCGGAAAGTTCCCATTACTTCTTCACG
>JAZKJI010000056.1:17059-18029 GCA_040384405.1 Bdellovibrionota bacterium | reverse complement strand
TTCCTTGGTTTGCTAACTATTTAACGAAGTTGGGTTGTTCCCAAAATACCTGTGAATCGTTGTGAGGTTGGACTTTTAAGTGGTTCTCGGGTGAACTTCTGGAAGCTGTCAGTTGGATAACCCACTGGTATCGATTCAGCTCTTTTTCCAATGTCGCGGATGGTTGATTTTTTGAAATTGCCATAATTGAAGGGCTTGCAATAAGACACCCGAGGTCTATGCCGTTTAAAGTGAAAACCATTTATAGTTTAAGACAGAACACCCCATCCCTAAATTTGGTAAGGGACATTCTGTCTCAACTAATTTTTATTAGATACGGGCGCGATTTGTGGCGATCCGATTCCATATCGATACAATCAGAAAAATGAAGGTTGAGCCTAGTAGAGGAATCATGAATTCCACGCTTGTCAAATGTGTGAAGTGAAAGATCTGTCGCAAAAATTGAAACTGGGTAATTGCCACGCTGAATACCGTTGCACCGAGCAAAATGAACCATGTACTTTTTCGTTTAATGTAAAACTTAATAGACTGAGCATTGCCCATTCCGAGGTCGGCAAAAATAAGCGCGATATTGCCCCACACGAGCATTAGGTAAGTCAAAGTTCGGGCCTTATTCTCACTATCTTCGGAATCTGACTGGATATAGTACACGGACATCGCGACCATCATTATCAATCCGCCTTGAAGAATACTCCTTAATATGTCCCAGCCTTTAAACATTCGCGAATTCACGGCGCGGGGCGGATTCGTCATTACGTCTTCCAGATCCTGTTGGCGCTCAAAAAGTAAAGAGCAGGCGGGGTCAATAATTAACTCCATAATAACGATATGAATGGGAAACAGAAGTAGTGGCTTGTTAAAAATGAGAGGCAAAATGGAGAGACCTGCAATGGGAACGTGGATGGCAATAATGTAATTAAGTGCTTTTCTTATATTTGCATAAATCATTCTTCCACGTTTGATACCATCC
>JAZKJI010000056.1:0-17049 GCA_040384405.1 Bdellovibrionota bacterium | reverse complement strand
CACCATTTTTTTTCCTAAAACTTTGGTGGAAAGACCATCCACAATCGAAGAAAAGTTATCATCCATCAAAACTATATCAGATGCCTCCCTGGCGACATCAGTACCCCTACTTCCCATTGCAATTCCCACGTCCGCCCATTTTAAGCTTGGAGCATCGTTGACGCCGTCACCGGTCATACCCACCACTTCTCCAGACTCCCGAAGTATTTTTACAATCCGAAGTTTTCCGTCTGGAACCATGCGCGCGAAGACATTGGTAGTTTTTAGCCGGACTCTTAGTTCATCGTCACTTAGCAGACGAAGTTCAGGTCCTTGGATAACTGTGCCCGAATCGCCGAGGCCAGCAAGTTGTGCTATGCGGAGTGCAGTTTCGGGGTAGTCGCCAGTCATCATTATTATTCTGATTCCCGCCTGACGGCAAAGCTCTACCGAATTGGATACTTCTTTGCGTAGGGGATCAGCTAAACCAACTAGTCCCACCCATGAAAAATTAAAGTCATGTTGTTGTGTCGGCAATATCGAAGTGGCTAAGGTCGCGCGGGCCACTCCAAGTACTCTCAACCCCTGCGAAGCCATTTTGCGGACTTCCGCAAGAATTTCGTTTTGAACTTTTAAACCCAGATGACAGAGGTCGATCACGGATTCCGGCGCACCTTTGGCGGCTACAACTAAATTTTCCCCAATCGGATCTTTCCACACGCAAGACATCGCCAAAAGTTCAGGCGAAAGTGGATATTCCTCTACCAAGATCCACTTCTCGTGAAAATGCGGAGCACCCCATTCGTTACGGACAATGAATCCTTTGATCGCTTGCTCCATAGGATCAAAGGGATTTGTATGACTGGCCAATAAGGCGTACTCAGCCAACTGATGAAAAGATTCTGGTAGGTCGGACTCGGATGTTGAAGCAACATGAAATTCTGATGTTCCATTGTGTAAGGCAGCGATCTTCATTTTATTTTCGGTTAAAGTACCGGTTTTATCTACGCATAAAACAGTTATTGATCCTAATCTTTCTATAGAAGTTGGATTTCTAATTAGGACGTTAAGCTTTGATAGGCGCCACCCACCTAATGCTAAAAAGATTGTCAAAACGACCGGGAACTCTTCTGGTAGCAACGCCATTTGAGTCGCAAGCCCGGCAAGGAGGCCGTGAATCCAATCATCCCGAGAAATGGAGAATAAAAAAACCACTGCCACTGAAACAAGTAGGCCAGCCCATCCAAAAAATTTTACATACATGCGAACTTCTCGCGCGATATTCAGAGTTTCCGGTACCGGCTGTTCCAACTGACTGCCAATTCTACCAACTTCAGTGTAGATTCCCGTTTTTTCAACTCGGGCAATCCCGTGTCCAGTTATGCATAATGAGCTAGAGAAAACTTTAGCCGAGTTTTGGGCTTCGGTTTCTGCAGTGGAAATCGATTTTTTTACTGGTAGTGATTCGCCAGTCAACAGTGATTCATCAACGCTAATATTGGAACTTTCAATAAGAATAGCATCGGCGGGGATTCGGGCCCCTTCTTGCAAGATAATTAAATCTCCGGGAACCAGTTCGGTTGAAGCAATATTTAACTCTTCACCATTTCTAATCGTAATTGCCCTGGGTGAAGCCAGATCTTTCAGTTTAGCCAAAGCATCCGCAGCTTTGTTTTCTTGGTACAAAGTGATCAGGATGACGAAGATCATGGAAGCCGAAAGCATCAGTCCTTCAAAAATATCGCCCAATACTAAATATAATATCGCGGCAACAATAAGAAGGATGATCATAGGCTCGCGCGCGACTTTCAACACAATGTTAAAAATATTTTGTTTCTCTTTACTTTGAATTTCATTTAAACCAAAAATTTTTCTTTTTTGGATTACTTCTTCATTGTTAAGGCCGACATGGTTTTTATTCTGCTCGTGCATTTCAAAACTCTAACATGATTGAAGTTGTTTTCCCAAGGGTGCTTTGTTTGAATGAGAACCCTTAGTGGCAAGATAAGGCACTTTGATGTTTGTCACTATTATGATGACTTGCCACTTGCTTTAATGAGATCGCTTTAGTCGTGAAATTCGCCAAACTGATGATACCCGCAAACAATATCACTATTCCAAAGACTCGTTTCGAGTTAAATATTCTTTCACCCACTAAATACCGAATGACCGTCGGACCGAATACCAAAGTAGGTAAAGTTCCTAACCAAAACGTAGCCATGAAGATGGCTCCCGTCATTGCAGAACCAGTTGCCATAGCTCCAGCTAAAAAAGCATACAGGTGACCGCAAGGAAGAAATACTGTGAAAGCCCCAGAGAGAAATGCAACATAAGCTTTCGGGGCATGGGATCTAGATAGCTTCAGCCATATTGGTTGCAAAATTCGATTTAGAAAATACGTAGAGGGCAGATGGATTTGGTTTTTAACAAGGGAATGGTAGCTTGTGTATAGCAATGCGATTGATAAAATCGCTAATCCCACTATTGAAAAGACGGGCGCCTGAGTATTATCAAAAACGGAGTTTCCCAGGGCACCCGCTGATGCCCCAGCAATTACATAAGTAAATGCGCGGCCCGTTTGGTAAAGGAACATCTGTTTTTTTGTTTTTGCAAAGTTCATTACCAGTGGGCCACACATCACTGCGCAATGAACACTTCCCAAAAAACTAGCGCTTAAAACTGCGACGGGAATGATCCAAAGAGTGTTATGTAATTGGGCCAACAAGAGTCACTTCCTTTTCATGGGTAGTTTGAATATCAGACCCCTCTTCTTGATCGATAATTTGAACCCTAATTTTTCGCTTTCCTAAGCTGAGCATTTCGCGCGGAAATCGAATCAGAACTTGAGTTCTAAAGGATCCATCCTTTGCCAGAGAAATTGGCTGATAGGCAGTTGTTAATATTAAATCCGGATATTTCTCAATAAGATCGTCAGGAATTTTAAAGGAAATTTGATGTAGTTGATCGCCTTGGTTTCGAAGCGCCACATTAAAATGATTAAGGATAATCGATGCTCCAGGCGCATTGCTTTCCACCGTATAAGGAGCGTCATGAGGTCGTAAAAGCTGAACATCGATTGCCGTCATTTGCGACATCGAAATTGAAAGTCCAAGGATCGCTGCCACAGTTAGTGAAAAATATAAAATTGAACGCGGACGCCATACAACTCGTTTTCGCTTTTGTAAGCCAGCCGCCGATTCGTACCTGATCAGACCGTGTGGTTTATTCGTATGGGTCATGACATCATCACATGCATCTATGCAAGCGGTGCAGTTTATACATTCCATTTGCGTTCCACGTCGTATATCAATTCCGACGGGACAGACCTGCACGCAGCGATAGCAGTTTACACAATCGCCAAGATTTGAATTGTGTGATTTTGCAAGTGCCTTCGCCTGGGGTGTAGCGCGAGGTTCGCCCCTGGCTACGTCATAGGTAACGACCAGAGAGTGGTTATCCATTATAACCGATTGGAAGCGCCCATAGGGGCAGGCAATGATGCAAAATTGTTCTCGAAACCAGCTAAAGTTAAAAAGTAAAATTCCCGTAGAAAAAAGTATGAATAGGAAGCTCGCCCAATTATCGGTTGGCGAACGAAAGATCATTTCCTTGAGATTTTCTGTACCCACGAAATACGCAAAAAAACTATGGCTGATCACTAATGAAGCTAAAGTATACAGAGTCCACTTCAGCGTCTTCCTACAAGTCTTCGCGAAAGATATGTCTGCAGAAGCAAGAGCCCTTCGTTTTAGTGCCGGACCTTCTACTAACCTTTCAATTCGTCGAAAAATAAAATCTATGAAAACCGTCTGGGGGCAGGCCCATCCACACCAAACTCGTCCCCAAACTGCAGTCACAAAAAATAGTCCAAAGCCAGCGGCCGCAAAAACGAAGAAAATAAGTGGAGCGTTGTGCGCCCGTAATGATAATCCAAATATCTCAAAACGTCGGTCGATTACATCAAGTAACAATGCTTGCCGGTGATTAATTTTAATCCACGGCATTACTAAAAAAATTGTAACGAAAATAAAATGCACAAGTGTGCGGGCACGACGAAACTTGCCTTTTACATCAGCCGTGAAAAGAAAAACCCTTCCGCCACTGGCGTCAGTTGTTCCTAATCTTTCTGAATGAAGTTCAAAAGGACTCTCTGCCACTATTTCAATTCCTTAAACGGATGCACTTGGCCTTGGGGGGGCTTTGCGCCGGCCGGATTGGTCCCGCGAAGTGAAAGTACATACGCCGTAACTTGAATGATCTCTTGTTGATTTAAAACGGCGGCCCAATTCGGCATTCCTTTATCTGCCACACCTTCATTAATAATTTTAGCAGTGTCGGATGGTGACCCGTTACCTTGAATCCAAGCATCATCCGTCAAATTCGGTCCGACAAGTCCTTGTCCCTTGTCACCGTGGCAAGCTACACATTTTGAAGCATAAGTTGCCCCGCCGAATTTAAGATCGTTCGGGGAATTGTAAGCTCGAATGATTGAGTCATCATCGATGGAAGCTTTCGCCTGTGAACCTTTTAATATTTCTATCTGGGCCATTGCTGCCTTTAATTCCTGATTCGAGTCTGGGCCGACACCGCCCAGGTAATGCAAGCAATAGAGTGCGGAAAACATTATCGTTAAAAGAAATGTCCACAGCCACCAACTAGGTAGGGGATAATCTAATTCCTGGATTCCGTCATAATTGTGATCTAATAAAAGCGACTTTTCATTTTCCTTGATAATTACTTTAGGGTCAAATTTATCGCTCATGGTAGTCTCCATCATCCAATGGAATTCGGGAATTTGCTTTAGCGAGTTCTTTATATCCCTGGGTAGAAAGTATAAAGAGAAGGCTTAAGAAAAAAATAAAAAACAACAGGAGGGCCGCAGTGGGTAAGACGGGCCAAGGGAATTGGGTTAGTACTTCTTGTTTCATTTTTTACCTTTCTAGTTTTTTCCAAGACGTTGAATGTATGCAATGACCGCAATGATTTCGCGAGATTCTAGTTCCTTAATCTGGGCATCGGCAGCTAGGCCGGAGGCGATTTTTTCTGCCTGTAATTTTGCATCAAGATGAGCATTTGAAATCTGCTCGTTCGTATAAGGGACACCAAGTTGTTTCATAACTTCTAATTTTTTGTTAAGCGCTGAGAAGTTAGTTTTTTGATTAAACAACCAGGAGTATTCCGGCATTAATGATTGAGGAACGACGGACCGGGGATCAAGCATGTGGCGGAAATGCCAAAGATCCGGATATTTATTTCCAATGCGGGCAAGGTCGGGACCCGTTCTTTTAGAACCCCACTGAAAGGGGTGATCATACATCGAGTCCTCTGGTTTAGACGCAGGCCCATATCGTAAAACGTCGGAAGGAATCGTTCGAATCATTTGCGAGTGACACGAGTAACATCCTTCGCGCACATAAATATCCCGGCCCGCTAATTCAAGTGGGCTGTAGGGCGTGATTGCTTTTTCCGAAGTAACATAGGTGTGCATGACCAGAGTTGGCAGAATTTCGACAACGGAACCGACCACGATGGCTAAAAATGCAAATATTGTAAACTTGGGCATCAGTCTTTCTAGGCGGCGGTGACTGTCTTCTGTTTTTTCAGAAACAAATTTTTCCAAAGCCGGCGCTTGGTAAACCTCCTCCGGCTGATTTTTTGGAGCTTGTTTCCAAGTCTTATAAAGGTTCCAACACATGATTAAGAAACCCGCCAGAAATAACATTCCACCAATGGCACGAACCCAATATAAGGGCACAATTCGCATCACTGTTTCGATAAAATCTGGATAAACTAGTCGGCCACTTTCGTCGATCGCTCGTAACATAAGGCCTTGAGTAATTCCGGATGCCCACATGGAGATTATGTAAAGAAATATTCCTATGGTACTTATCCAAAAGTGCATATTTGCCAAGCGACGGGAATAGAGTTCGGTTTTAAATATTTTCGGAACTAGATAATAAAGCATTCCAAATGTTAAAAAACCGTTCCATCCCAATGTTCCACCGTGGACGTGGGCAATGATCCAATCCGTGTAATGCGCAATCGAGCTGACTGACTTAATAGAGAGTAAAGGCCCTTCGAAAGTAGCCATTCCATAAAAGGTCAATGAAGTGGCCATGAATTTTAAAACCGGTTCCGTTCGAACCCGGTCCCAAGCTCCGCGTAAAGTCAGTAGTCCGTTTATCATTCCACCCCAGCTTGGTGCCCACAGCATTAAAGAGAAAACCATGCCCAAAGTTTGGGCCCAGTCAGGAAGTGCCGTGTATAGTAAGTGATGGGGGCCGGCCCAAATATAAATAAAAACAAGCGACCAGAAATGGATGATGGATAATCGATAGCTATAGACGGGACGCCCCGCTGCTTTTGGAATAAAGTAATACATTAATCCTAAGAACGGAGTCGTTAGAAAAAACGCGACTGCGTTGTGACCATACCACCATTGAACTAGCGCATCTTGTACTCCGGCATAGACGGGGTAGCTTTGGAAAAGAGACACGGGAATTTCAATGGAATTAACAATATGTAAAACTGCAACGGTTATAATAGTCGCGATGTAAAACCAAAGCGCCACATATAAATGTCGTTCGCGCCGCCGGACTAAGGTCCCAAAGAAGTTAATCGCAAAGACAACCCACACAAGTGTAATTGCAATATCAATAGGCCATTCTAATTCGGCGTATTCTTTACTCTGAGAAAGGCCCAGCGGAAGGGTTAATGCGGCCGATACGATAATGGCTTGCCAACCCCAAAAGTGGATTTTGCTAAGTAGATCCGAAAAATTGCGCGCTTTACATAATCGTTGAGTTGAATAATAGATTCCGGCAAAAATCGCATTTCCGGCGAAAGCAAAAATCGCAGCATTTGTATGAAGCGGTCGTAATCTTCCGAAAGTTAACCAAGGCAATCCAAAATTAAATCGGTAATTAGCCATTTGCAGAGCAATTAAAATCCCGGCAAGAAATGAAACCCCACCCCAAATGACGGTTGCTAAAATAAACTTTTTAACGATGTCATCATCATAACTGTAAGACTCTAGTTTGTTTGTGTTCTTAATTTCCACGGAGGGAATCCTTTCTGCTGATCAAGTCGGGTGCCATTTTAGTTTTGGGTTCATCATTAATTAAGATTTTGTAAGCGGGTGTTTCTAAATCGTCGTATTGGCCTTTCACGACGGCGATAATGAAACTCACCGCAAAAACACCCCCTAAGAGCAGGGCCAAGGGAATGAGGAAGTAAACGATATTCATGAATGGATTCCTTTAAGTGTTTCAATTTGTTTCGTAAGGCGTGTTCCAGTAATGATCGCGGACGCCAAAACAATAAGTGAACTTAGCGGCATGAAAACTGCCGCCCAAAGGGGAGTCATATGGCCAGAGATTGCAATGGTGCCAGCAATCAAATTGAAACTTGCTGAGATGGATAGATTTCTTTTAATGGCGCGATCGGTTTTACGTGCAATCTCAAAGAGTCGGGGGATCTTTCTTAAATCCGGCTGCATTAAGTAAGCATCGGCGGCCTTTAAGCTAACGTCTAAGGCACCTGTAATTGCGATGCCTACACCAGCGGTTGCCAGGGCTTGCGCATCGTTGGCGCCGTCGCCAATCATCATCGAAGTTCCAGCATTCGGCGCGATGATCTCGGCTTTTTCATTTGCACTGAGTCGCGAGCGAAATAAATCACTCGTTAATCCAAGCTCACGAGCACATTGGATAACGGTGGCAGGTTGATCGCCTGATAAAATCGTTGTGGAAAATTTTTCTCTTTTAGCCCAGGCAAATACTTCTGGTGCTTCTTCCCGTAGTTGATCCACAAGTTTAATGGCGGCAATTTGAGAACCATCTTTAGAAAAAGCGAATTCTGATTTAATTTGATTTTCAAAACCATTATTAGTCAGCGCGATCGGAGTAATGGAATAGGTACTTCCGTCAATGACGGCTTGCAAACCGCCGCGAACTAATTCTTGGACTTTTCCGCAATCCATTTCATCGCTGTTATAAAAGTATTGCTTTAATGCCGTAGCAACCGGATGTTTTTGATTTCTTTCAAGTGCATAAATGTATTTTAAATATTTAAGGTTAGCAGGATTGCAGTGAACTGAAGTCACTTTTAGCTGTCCGTCTGTTAGCGTTCCGGTCTTGTCGAAAAATAAGTGTCTGACGTTCAGTAATCTTTCGAATAAAGAACCATCTTTTACGATGATATCGTTTTGCGCCGCGGCCCTGATCGCAAAGCTTATTGAAAGCGGTATGGCCATTCCGAAGACACAAGGGCAAGTTACAATTAGTAAAGCGAGCGCACGTGAAAATGCCTCTGCAGTCCCTGAACTTGCATTAAAGGCGAAAGTTAAAAGGGCCAATGCAAAGGTTGTCAGGATAAACCAGCGACCGACGTTATCAGCTAACTTTACTTGGGTAGGTTTATTTAGTAGGGCTTTTTTAGAGGACTCTAGTAGTTCCGCAAATCGGGATTCAAGTGGGGGACGGCTAACCTTTAAAACCCAATCGCCTTCAATATTGTAAGTGCCAGCTTCCACCGTATCCCACGTTTTCACCAAAATGGGACTAGATTCGCCGGTTAAAATCGCCGTTTGGATTTGACCCGTTCCGCGTATGACCACTCCGTCCGCAGGGATAACCATTCCACTGCGGATTTCAACTAACTGCCCCTCTTTTAAAAGCATCGAACTAATTTGGGATTTCAATTTATCCGTAAGAACTGTGACTTGTCTGACCAGCAAATGATCTTGTATGTGGTTGGCGCTGATAAATTTTTGTTGAATTCCCTTTAACCAAAAACGGCTGGAAAGCAGTAGAAATACCAACATTGAAAGAGAATCAAAATAAATATTCTCTGCGCCGGTAATTAATCCGTGTAAACCCATTACCACTCCGGCAAGGATTGATATGACGATAGGTAAATCAAGGTTGAGGTTTTTCGTACGGAGAGCTGCCCATGCATTTCTATAAAAAGGAAACGCACAGAAGGTCAAAACCGGAAAGGCTAATGCTACGATCAAATAATTAAACATTAAGCGAAGTTCGTCAGTGGCACCGGCATAGTTTGAAACCGCAAAGATCATTATATTGCCGGTACAGGCCCCCGCAATCCCGATGCGGATTAAATCCAGCTTTCGTTCCGTTTTTTTGAATGTTTCCAGACTATTTTTATTTGAAACAGCTCGTGGGTTAAATCCCAGGCGGGCTAAAGTTTCAGCGGCTAAAGCAAAAGTGCCAGCCTCGGTACGGCGAATATGTATAGTGGAGTTTGGAAAGTTAATTGTACTTGCTTCAACACTTGAACAAATTTCTGGGAGTTTATCTAGTAACCAAACGCATGCTGTGCAGTTAACTCCCTCGAGAAAAAATGTCAGCTCTCGGGCATCTTTACTGACTTCTGTTAAGAAATATTTGTCATCACAATATTCAAACGAATCTTCAACCGGCTGTACAGGCACCGGGGACTGGGGAGGGTCGAGCTCGCGAATTTTGTAAAAGTCTGTAAGGTTCTTTTGCTCTAAAAGTTGAAACACAAAAGCACATCCCGAACAGCAGAATTGGCTATCCGGTCCTGCAAAAAATAATGTCCGACAGTGCAAACACTGGGTTTGAAGTTTAGTTTGGCTTTCCATTTGAAATATTTAAATGCACTCGATATGCCGTGATAGATCAGATCGATAGGCCAGGTTTGAGACGCTCTAAACAAAGCTAAGGGCAGTTGAGCGCTCAATTTACCAGCGCTCTAATTTCGCGAGACATTATGTCTCGGCGCGATTTTATTCACTGAGCTAAATTATCTCGCGAATAACGCGAAGGGAGTTCAGATTCACGGCAATGACAAGTAGCTCTGGTATTTTTCATGCATTTGGTGGCCCAGAGATACCCATCGCTTCGCAATAGTGGTATGCATCAACATCCTTAAGGGGGTCCTATGAAATTTGTTTTAGTATTACAGCTTTTTTTTACCGGTTTAATGTTGCCGAAATCTTACGCCGCAAATATTTCCGAGCCTTTTATTCTGAGTAATTTAGCGACGTATGCGCCCGAGGTGCAAAGCGTTCGAAGTCCCGTAGTCATTCTTGTGGCCGGCGCGTTTCCAAATGGTTGCTACAAATGGGCCGGAGCGAAAGTCAAAAATCTTTTTGATCATAGACACGAGATTACATCCTACGCGATCGTCGAAGAAGGTATGTGCACTATGGCGATTGTCCCATTTATAGAGAAAGTTGAGATCGGAATGTTGGGAATTGGTATTCACAAGTTCAGATTTATAAATGCCGATGGGACTTACTTTCAAAAAAATATAGAAATTGTTGAGTAAATGATTTCGGTTCGAATTTATAAGACCAAACGAATTAGTCATCTAGTCGTGGCCCAGTTTCTTTCCCAGATCGGGGAGAAAATGCTTCTACTGGGCGTCGTTTGGCAACTTGTTCAAACCAGCAGCGCTTCCATAGTTTCGATTGCGTTGGGAAGTGCGGCCATACCTCATTTGATTTTTTTCTACTACGCCGGGCGGTGGTCAAAAAAATGGGGCTTTGCTCGCACTATCATGAATATGGATATTTACAGAGCCGTTCTTTTCTTGGCAATCGGGATAGTGTTTGAAAAATCATTTTCTGAATCAGCTTCGTTTCTTATCGCAGTTTTATTTTTAACTAATATATTCGGCGCATTTTATAATACGTCCCTTTTTGCTTTACCTAAAGAGCTCATCCGAAACAACGATGGTTTACTTCAACAGGTGACCGCCATCTTGGATTCATCAGTGGGATTATCGTTGATATTAGGAAGTGCTTTTAGCGTAGTGGTTTATCAGTACATTGGAATTCAAGGTCTTTTTTTAGCAAATGGAGTAATGCATCTGATCGCGGCGGCTTTAGAGCGAGTGTTAACCCTAAAGGAAGCAAAAGAGGTCAGTTCTCTACAGCCAGAAGAACACGCAGAAAGCCTTATTTCTTTAGTTAAAAAATCTTCGATATTAAAAGTTTTAGGCAGTTTTTTATTAATGAACCTATTCTTATCACCTTTAATTATTCTCCTGCCGTTATTTACGAAAGATATTTTCCACGGCGACTTCAAGACTTTGCTTAAACTTGAAATCGCGTTGGCGTCTGGATCTTTACTGGGAACCTTACTTCTTGCCGTTAAGAGTTGGAGAGTCTCTCTTTTCACTAAATGTTTAATCGCGTGCTCAAGTGTCTCCATACTTTTTCTGGCATTCACATTTAGTACCAATGAAAATATGGCTTCCGTTATGCTGGCTTTTCTGGGATTTGGGCTGGCCGTTGCAAACGTTGCAATACTAAATTGGTTTCAAAATAATTCACCGGCCGGAAGCTTAGGTTTTTCGATGAGTGCGGTTAATTTTATTCTGTCGGCCGCGACTCCGCTGGCAATGATTGGTTTGGGCCAATTTCTGCAGCATTTTGAATTACAAAAGGTCGCCCAGGTTTGCGCGGTAGGGTTGATTATATCGACAGTTTTGATGCTAGGGATGATTAAATTCCCTTCCCAAAAGATGGAGTTAGGTAATGGGTGATATTTTAATCCGTAAAGCTACCCTTGATGACTATTTTCAATTGATGAGTCTTTTTGAAAATGCCTATGCAGGGAACTATTCGGATGAAACCGTTACTAACCACGAACATTTGAAGGCCTCGCTGACAAGTTCGCATAGGTTCTGGGCCGTAGCGGAAGTAGATTCTAAACTGGTCGGCGCGATGATTTTCACATCAGATTTTAGAAACGAATTAGCGAAAATTACTGGTGCAGTAGTGGATCGCAACTATCGAAAACATGGAGTAGCTGAAACAGTACTCCAGTTCGGATTGGACGAAGTCAGGAAAAACAAAGTGGGCAGCTTGTACGGTTTAGTTCGAACCGTGTCGTCAGCCCCGCAGCGGCTGACTCAACATTTTGGTTTTAAAATAGCAGGGGTCTTCCCGAATGTGCATTTGACGGACAAGTTTGAAACTAATTGTCTTTCACTTCTGATTCCCCCCGAGGTTTTAGCACAGCGAAATACTGATTTTTTTCTCCATGAAGGCGTGTTCCCAATTTATGAATTGGTTCGAAGTGACTTCGATTTAGCGCCTTTACCCAAGGCCTCGACGGTTCCACCGGTTAAAGATAATACCGTCGTAGTTCACGAATCTTTTGAATTTGAAGAAATTCATGCAGAAGTTTTTGTCGGCAGGAAATTTCAAGAGCTAGAGGAAGATTCAGTTAACCCTTACGAGTTTTTTAATCGCGCTAACTTATTATTGGTTAGTAAAGGCATGGATAAGACTGAGGTGTACTGTCATTATGCGAAGGCCGACCAGAGTTGTATCGTGCTATTTATGAACAATTGTCCGGAGGGAAAATCGGGCGACGTTATGAATTGCTTATCCAAGCAACTTCAGAGATCTGGAATTAGATACTTAGAATACGGTTGTCGGGCTTCCGAATTTCAAAAAATTGACAGCGCTATTAAAAGCGGATTTATCCCTTCGGCCTATTTTCCGGCGTTTCAAAAAGCACATGGTAAACGTCACGACTTTGTGTTTTTCAGTAAATCGTTTGAAACTTTCAGTTTCGGCGGGTTGCAATTAAATAATCGGGCACAAGTTTTCTTGGATTATTATTTAGATTTTTGGGCCGAAACAAACTTAGGTGATTGGAAAAAACGATGCAAGTAACCCAGGAACTGCTCTCGTTAGATCCCTTTGATTTTTCTGAAAAAGCTAAGCAGCTATTTGTAAAAAGCTTTTCCGAAGTTGCTGATCATCACTATCGTAATAACCAGTATTTTAGAAAACTATGGCAAAAACACGATATCACTCCTGGCAGCATAAATGATGAAATATCGGTCGAAACTGCACCCTCTATTATGGTGAACCTGTTTAAAGAGTTCGACATGAGTTCAGTTCCCGAAAATGATGTGGCACTGGTACTTACAAGCTCTGGCACCGGCGGAAGAAAAAGTAAAATATTTTTGAACGAGGGCTCGTTGGCAAGGGTCAAGCGATTAGCGTTTAATATCCATAAAGCTTTGGGGATGGCCGAACAAGAAGAAGCAAATTATCTATGCTTTAGCTACGACCCAAAACACGCAACCGATTTAGGAACCAGTTTTACCGATGACTTATTAACTTCGTTCACTCCCCGTGGAGAAGTGTTCTATACGTTCATGTGGGACGATAAAGCGCAAAAATTTTATTTTAATGAACCGGGGACTTTGGCTGCGTTGGAAAGATTTGAAGAAAGTGGTAAGCCCGTTCGAATTTTGGGATTGCCCGCGTATCTATACAGACTATTGAAGTCTTATCCCGATTTGAAATTTAACTTTGGAAATAGATCTTGGCTTCAAACCGGTGGCGGTTGGAAATCGTTCGCCGATGAAGAAATTCCTAAAGAGACCTTTCGACTTTTTATCGAACAGAGATTAGGGATACCGGCGCAAAATGTGCGGGATATGTTTGGAATGGTTGAGCACGGAATACCCTACGTGGATTGTGAACTCGGCCAACTTCATATTCCCAATTATGCCAGAGTTTTTATCAGAGATCCGTTTACCTTAAAACGCGTCCCAGATGGCACGACTGGGCTTATTCACTTTTGTTGTACCTACGTTGATAGTTATCCCTCGATTTCCTTGCTTACGACGGATTGGGGTTCGGTTGGACAGTGCAGTTGTAAACTGGGCGGATTTACCCTAAATGTCCATGGTCGTGCGGGAAATGTGAAACATAAAGGATGTGCACTTACATCGATCGAGATGAATCTATGACCGAATCAAGAATCGAAAAGGCTGCTGCTTTACAATTGATTCAAGAGGGTAGAAAAAGATCCTTAGAATTCCAGTCGATAAAAATCGAGAAGATAATTGAAGTGCTCCACGGCGTTGGAAACGTTTGGGCAGAAGGCAGTCCCTACTTTGTAAAGGCTCTAGAAGTTTTAAGCCGCGAACTCAATTTTTCTAAAGAGTCTATTTACCAAACATTGTTATTAGTTCCTTCGCTTTGCGACTCCGCCGCTTCGGTCGCGCGAATCAAAGCGGAGCTTGGGGGTCTGGAAGCACTGAATGATTTCGTTCCTACAAAGACCGATGGTTTATTCGTAAAAGCCCAATCTCGCGGCGTGATTCTGCATGTTGCCGCGGGGAATGTTTTTTTAGGCTGTATCGATTCTCTGGTAAACGGGTTTTTAACGAAAAGTTATTCCATCGTAAAACTCAGCGAAAGAAACCATGAATTTCCAGCTTTATTTGCGGATTCCATTTCTGCCGTCGATACAGAGGGAATTTTAAAAGATAAATATAAATTGGTATTTTGGGACCGCGCCGATAAAGAAACAGAGTTTGCCTTTAAGCAAAACGTTGATGCGATCATCGCTTGGGGCGGGGAAAGTATGGTTAATTCCTACCGGAAAGACCGCGGGCTTCAAACCCAGATGATAGAGCATGGACCAAAAATTTCCTTTCAAGTTGTATTCGCTGATGCGTTCAAAGAAAGAAAATTTGCCGAAGTTGCCCGACAAGCTGTTATCGACGTTGCAACCTTTGATCAATCAGCTTGTTCCTCGGCTCAGGTTTTATTTTTACAAGATGAAGTAGATCAAGCTGCTTTTGGCGAAGCCTTGGTTACAGCGTTTAAAAAATTTCCGATTGCTGCGGGGAAGATGACGGAAGACGACGCCGTTGAAAGATTGAAAGAACTCGCTCGGGGCGAATATAATGAATTTATTTTGGGTGGAAAATTAGTATCAGGTAGTAACTTTATGCTTCATTTTGACCCGTCACCGGGTTTAAGGTTGTCGCCTTTAAATCGGAGTTTAATAATCAAAAAGTTTTCGAATCTAAAAGATTTGGAATCTCAAATAAGTCCGTTTAAAAGTTATCTGCAATGCTGCGGGGTCGCGGGCTCAATCGAGGCCCAAAAACAACTTGCAAGCCTTGCTAGTCAATGGGGAGTAACCCGGGTTTGCGGTGTAGGGCAGATGACCTCAGGTAAGTTAGGTGCGCCTCATGACGGGGAATATTTACTACGCGAACTCTTAAAATGGACTACTTATGAACGATAGATTCTCTAAATTCGCGGTCGAGAACTATCAAAATAGTCAGGGTTACCGCGATTTCTATTCTGAAAAAGAACTTCACGGCGTCGAGGATTTTATTCCGATTTCGGGGAACGATGTTTTCGCCGGAGCTAAAGAACTAAAGAATTTTCCAGGCCCGGGTTATATCTTTGCGTCCGGCGGAACAACTGGGGCACCTAAATTTGTTTTCTATTCTGAAGAGGAATTCAAAATCACGGCAGCAATGTTGGCGAAAGGTTTCTCCGCACAAGGTGTGGGTGCCGGTACCGTTTGCGCTAATTTATTTATGGCCGGCGGAATGTGGTCTTCTTTTATGGCCGTGGACCGCGCACTAAAGAAGTGTGGCGCGATTCAACTTCCTATTGGTGGACAAACGGAAATCGCGGTTATCGCCGATTTCTTGAGCCGATTTGAACCGAGTTTTGTGATCGGACTTCCGTCGCTTTTGTTGACGATTGCGGAATATTGCCAAGAAAGAAATATTAAGCTAATCATTCCGAAAATTTGTTACGCCGGTGAACACGTCAGTAAGAAAGTGGCGCAGACTTTACGGGAGTTATGGGGTACCACTCAGATTTTATCGGCGGGCTATGCTTCGGTCGACGCTGGACCAGTGGGATATCAATGTAAGTTTCTAACCGGTACCAAACACCATCTTTTTTCCGACCAGGTTCTACTTGAAATCATTGAAGGCGAAGGGGTCGTCACTTCCACGGTGAGAAAACATGATCCCATAATTCGTTTGCGAACCGGGGACCGGCTCGAAGTTCTAAAGGATTTTCAGTGTGAGTGTAAAAGTCTGGATATTGTTTTTGAATTGCTAGAAAGATGCGATCAGCAAATTAACATTTGGGGAATTCGCATTTATGTTGAAGAAATTCAAAAGGCTATAAGTCGAGCAGAGTTAAATCCGTTAAACTTCCAATTGGTCGTTCGCGCAAACCCTCAAAGTGGCGCCGATCAATTATCCATCCTACTGGAAAAGCCTACGCATCTTACAAGTGACTCGGCTAGTTTAGTAAAGAGTGAGTTATCAAAAATAAATCAGGACCTGATTTCCCATCCGGATCAATCCAAAATGGATATTATATTAGAAAACACGTCGATCAGTGGTTTTCTAAAAATCCCTCGTACGGGCAAGGTACCTTTGATCAGGGATCTACGGAGCTAAGTCCTTCGGAAAAAGTTGAGACAAAACCGCCCATCACGAGACATCTAAGTAACCTGCCATAAAGAATCCCCCTTTAAATAGAGCCTCAATTGATTTGAACCTGGCATATTCGATGTATTGGCAATGACCGTTGTTAAAAAAAGGGGAGTTCAATGTTTCAAAAGATTATAGTCTTTCTAATTGTTACCGCCGTCCAGGTTAGCCACGCTGCGGATTTTAAAATTCCACAAAAATTCCAGGACAAAGCGTTTAAAAAACCATTTAGTTCGGAAATCTATTTCAGTAAAAATTCAGTCCATTCAAAAAAATATGTAAATGAAAAAGCAGCAGAGTGGGAAGCCTGTCACCAACCGAAAAAGTCGTTGGTGTTCTCCCATTATTTAAGAGGTTCTCTTCAAGATTTTCTTGCTGGTGGCGCCTTCCTAACAAATTTGCAGGAAATGGATAGGAAAAAACTTTTGGAGTCTAAAGTTCTAAGGCAACCGTGGTCGGGTGATTATTGGGCCTACGCTCGTGGAATCATCGGTGCCCGCTACCGCGACGAAAAATTCCGTCGACTTGCAGACTGGAAAGTGCGGTTTGATTATGTGGTCGCGAATCCCTTGGCGGCAGTTGTCCAGCAAGGTTCGGATAGCATTCAAAAATTGAGTCCCTCCGAAAAATACGATCTGCTCGTGGGGGATATGGATTCCACATTGACGCGCGGGATGTGGGAAGAAGGAAAAAGGTATTATGATGTCAACGGTGACGTTGAAGGTTGGATGGGAATTTGCCATGGTTGGGCGCCAGCAGCGATCATGGAAGAGCGGCCGACAAAATCCA
>JAZKJI010000055.1:1510-4700 GCA_040384405.1 Bdellovibrionota bacterium | reverse complement strand
TTTAGCGGTGATCGGCGGGAGTGCAGGCGCCATATCTGCTCTGACACCTTGTAAGGGTTGTGTGCCTTTGACGATATCAGAGTATTTTAAATCGGATCTAAACAACGAACGAGTAAGGAAAAGAGCGGGCTCTGTCGAGTCATAGACATCCGCACGGGCCTGATCGACACAACCATCGGGATTAGTTGCGAACTTTCGATTTTGAAACCAACTAGCGTGAAACGTATGCATTGAATGAAGCACATTAACAGCTTCTGGATCGGTGCGATTAGCGATTTCAGTACCGCTATTTGCGCTTAGGTTTGCTTTGCGCAAAACTTCCGCACAGGCATCTGCCGCTGATTTAGTTCCGGCTTCAACTTGCGCTAACAAAGTCTTGTTACCCTTTGAAGGCCGCATCTTTGTTATCTGACCGTAACATCGGTAGAAAGCTTCTACCTCATTTAGGTCATTTGAAACTTGCGCGTAAGAAGTCCCGCCGATTGCCAATATTAAAAATGTAATAATTGAAATGTACGCCATAGATTAATCTTATCGGATGTTTACCCATTTCCGACACCCTATCGCGGGAAAAAAATATTCACTAAAAGTTCGACGGGATATCGGCAAGTTTGCATAAAAAAAGTGTCGATCAACTAAACAAAATTGACGGTGATATGAGGTATAATTAAGAAAGCTTTCCACTTTGAAACACCGATAAAGTCGCTGTCCCATTAAGGTACAGCGGTGTTCAATAGGAAAGAGCTTAGAAAAAATGAATTAAAAATGGCTTAAAGTTGGAAAACTCATAGGAAAAGATCGACGGTTCTCGAAACGAAACACTCGCAGCTCCAAAAAAGTGAATTATCGGCAGCGAATAGTCTTCGAAGAAAAAGTTCCAGATTTCTTCGCGTAAATTTTCGAAGCTTGCAAATGGGAATCGTAGGTCACTTCAAGGCGGTATTTGCTGCTGGAAGTTCCAATCCAATTTCCCATATCGCTTAACTCGGATGAATAGGTGATTGTTCTTGTTCCATCAGCCGAATCCAGAAATGTCATCGTGCTGTTATCGGAATCGATGACCATGCTGACTTTGGCTTTTGTAGATGCAATTTTGAATGCGTAAAGTGGACGACCGGATCCTACCATGTAGTCGCCGCGTACGTAACATCCACCAACAAGAGGTTTACCCTGCGCAAAAACTTGCGTGAGCTCGGTAAAGATTTGGAGTTTTTCAGCCGGATTTGCAATGGTTTGTGAATAAGTGGTTTCGGAAATTAAGATTGTAGTTAAAATTAAGAAAATCAATTTCATGAAAGTCTCCTGTTGTTTACGCAGAGTACTTAGCAAAACAGGGGAGGGGTAGTCTTTAGTTTGTTTATGACAAACTGGGTAAGAAAGCCCTTCGATCAGGAAGGGCATAAAGATCAACTATTCACGATTCTTAAATTTTGACTTTAAGTCTGAAGCCATTTGGTTGGCGATCTTTTCATGGGAACAGCCAACATGTTCAAGTGGTAATGAAACCGGTTTCCCATTTTTCATAGAGATTGACTGAAGTCCGTTAAACACAAGACCTTGGGTTTTTAAGAACGCCCGTGCCCGAAGTTTAAGCGTATCCATTTCACTTTCGATTTTTGAAAACTCGGAAATGGCCTTCCTTAACAAGTCAGCGTCATCTTTTTCCAGATCCCAGCCATACAGAGTTTGAAACTTTTTGGACTCTTGTTTAAACAATTCCATAATTTCTTGGGTTTTTTTCGCAGAACTTAAAACGTAAGCAGCGCCGTTGATTCTTTGCGCTGGCAGCACTAATTTTAGCTGGCCCCGCTCAAGTTTTTCACCCATATGGGATTCGATGGTCATTTCTTCCAATAAATATTGTTTTAATAATGAAAGAACCGTTTCATCTAAATTTATTAGTTTTTGCGATGCGAGTTTTAGGGGTTCTTTTCGATCCGTCGTAGGTGCCGCTTTTAAAACTTTATCAGCTGCTTCATACTCTGCGAACGCAACGTTAACCTGTTCTTTGATTCCCGTCGTCTCGCCATATTCAGCGTTTAACTGGATATGGAAAAGGTGATGCATGTATTCATGAACCAATACCCATTTGTTGGAATCTTTTCTTACGGTAATTGCAGCTTCGCTATTCGTCGTCGGAACATTTGGAGTTCGAACGTTCAAATAAAGACCAAGAATCGTGTTATCGCCGTTAACTTTTGCAAATTCCGATTCCAAGTCTGTCGGTGTTTGGGAAATGCTTTTCATAAAATCGCACGTTCCGCTCATATGAGAGCTTGTTCGGTAAAATCGAACGTCAGTTGTTTCGGCAAATCGAACAACTTCAGCAGCACTTGCGGCAAGTACTGGTTCTAACAAACTGTTGTTTAGGTTTTTACCGAAATAAGTGGAAACAGGAGAATCAGGCCGTTTTTGGGAAGCCGAAGGACCCTGATTATAATCATAAAGGCATGACGCCTTCTTGTAACCGGATAAGTCTTCGCTCACCACTTGCTCTAAAGGAGCAGGTGCGCCCGAACTACCACCAGAACAACTCATTAGATTTAAACTTCCAGATGCTAAAATTGCCATGAATACGGCGTTACGTTGACGAAATTGCATTAAATCCCCCAAGGATCTATAAATATTGAAAGGACTTTTTAACATTAGTTTCTGAGTTTCCATCAAGATTTGTCAGGATGATGAATTAATTCGTTGGCCGGCTAGGTTCTACATGACCTTGCGACAACTTTTCAACATTGGCTTTGTCCCAATTGTCTGAAACTCTTGCTCGCGGTGGCCCAAGGCAGGAAGTCCCAGGCTCTGAAGTAAACTTTGCGTTGGATACTTAATTTGGGAAGCCGTTACGATAATTCTTCCTTGCGCATTTCGTTCGTAATCAGATGTTACTTTAAAAGTTTCGCCATTCGCCGTTTTAAAGAGGGGACGGTTTAAATTAAATCGTGCTTCTGCAACTGGCAGTGGTTTTAAATCGCCAGCCGGGCCCATGTAGGTTCTTAATTTCCCGGTTGTTTGTGTGAAGTCGATTTCACGGGTTGCATAATCATTATTTTTTTCTGAGTCGTAGATCGCCGAAAAATCCGTAACGATAAAAATATCTTGCCCATTAACTTCGGCCTGAAATATCTTGTCAAGCCGCCGAGTTTGATTTTCGCGAATGGTAACTTGGTTTTCAGAAAATTTTCGGATA
>JAZKJI010000055.1:0-1500 GCA_040384405.1 Bdellovibrionota bacterium | reverse complement strand
ATAAATTGTTTTTCTTGTTCAACACCTAACCGGTTAAATACTTTTCCGTCTTCTAAACTGGTTACGCGGCTGTCATCGAAATAATAGGACTCCGGTCCATTGGGACCAAAAATGGAAACTTCGGCAAGCCCTTCCCTATGCTTTGGCCACAATTGGGACCCTTGAACATCATAAACATCATGGCGTCCAAATAGGGTTCCATTCTTAAATTGCACAATGTAATTGCCAGCACCATCGGTGTAAGAGCGTTCAAATTCAGAGGATAGAATTTGCTGGGTCATAGTTGATGTATTTTTCTGAGGCTTTACGCGATTTATTAGTCCCGACATCCAGCCTTTGGCATTTGCCTGTGATGTAGCACCGGTGATTAACAGAGCTGCCAGCAAAAGAGAGTTCATCATTGGGTACCTTCAGCAAAGGGTTATAACCTGTAGAAATGCAAGGGACCGGCCCCGCCAATTAAAACCAATTGGCAGAGGTAAGGGGTAAAAAAGCTATCACGCATTTATGGTCACTTCCCTGTCAAACTAGTTGCCAAAAAAAATACTCCGAGATAACCCATTTATACCAAGGGAGACCGTCATGAGAACCATTTCCGTCCAAAAGGAAAACGGCAGTCCAATCGCCATTTTAGCGCAATCAATTGATGAAGTCGGAGCCAACGAAAGAGCCGATTTTTTTACGAAACGAAGTATCAAAAAAGAATCAAAATTATCCGCATTATATTTAGCCATCAGCATGTGTGATCTAACAACCTTGGAAGGTGCCGATACACCGGGACGAGTTCAGCAAATGTGCGCAAAGGCACGCTATCCGGTTCCGCCTGATATGATCGAACCTTATTTGCAAAAAAAGAATTTAAAACCGATTCCATCGGTTGCCGCCGTTTGCGTTTATCCATCCATGGTTTCCGTAGCCGTAAATGCATTACGTGGAACCAACATTGGTGTCGCTTCTGTTTCGACAGCGTTTCCATCAGGCCAAGCACCGTTGGAAGTCAAAGTTGAAGATACTCGTTTTGCCATCGAACAAGGTGCCAGCGAAATTGATATGGTTATTAATCGTGGTGCTTTTCTATCGGGCCGCTATCAACAAGTGTTTGACGAAATTGTCGAAATAAAAAAGGTGTGCGGTGATACTCATTTAAAAGTTATTTTAGAAACGGGCGAGCTTGGATCCTATGACCGAATTCGCTTGGCCTCTGATATCGCGATGGAAGCTGGCGCTGATTTTATTAAAACATCAACCGGCAAAGTAACTCCGGCAGCAACATTGCCTGTAACTTTAATTATGCTTCAGGCAATTAACGATTATTATAAACGCACCGGAAAGATTATCGGGATGAAGCCCGCTGGCGGAATCCGCACAGCAAAACAAGCTATACATTATCTGTGTATGGTGAATGAAACTTTGGGTCCCGCGTGGCTGACCCCGGATCTTTTCCGGTTCGGTGCAAGCGCTTTACTGAATGACTTACTTAAACAAGTTTATAAAGAAATT
>JAZKJI010000054.1:0-3823 GCA_040384405.1 Bdellovibrionota bacterium | reverse complement strand
ATTTCCTTCGGTCGATTTGGGGGCTCAGCGCCCAGCACGACGCTGTACCAAAGGCGACTGAAGGGCACGATGCCCGGCCCTCAAAGCGACCGAAGGAAATTTCCCGCGCCCTCCTCCCCACCAGGCGAACTTAAAGCGCCTTCGGAAGAAGCAAGGGTTTTTGCGTTATTTCAAATTTTTGTATGGAGTTATGCGACAACAGAATTGTGTTTATTTTCTGTTGGCTTCCTGGATAGCATTCTTGTTAGGAGAAATTATGTATACACCAACTAAAGAATCTACACCTCAATCTCGAAATCTTAATTCTGTTAAAGCTTCTAAAAAGCAAAATCAAATTATTACACCTCAGGAGTTAACTCCTACGGTAACAGAACTTGAAAAAGTTTTGGGCTCGGAGACTATTTTAAAGTTTAAAACGCAAAGCTTTCATTGGAATGTGGAAGGACCTTACTTTCAATCACTTCATCGATTGTTTGAAGAGCAATATGAACAACTGGAGAGTCATATTGATGTGATCGCAGAGCGAATTCGTGCGTTAGGTTTTTATGCGCCCCACTCTTTACGCGCACTAACGTTGGGCTCTTACGTTGATGATGCAATTGAAGCGAACTTAAACTGGAAATTTATGGTCGAAACTTTACGCGATGATCATAAGCGCTTAGGTAAAATTACTACGGACGCTGCCAAACTTGCTTCGGAAGAAGGCGATACGGCGACCGCTTCTATGTTTGATGATCTAACCTTATTCCACGAAAAATCTGCGTGGATGTTATCTTCTGCTTTAAAAATATAAATTAAAATTGAGCGGCGCGGGACTAGTGCCCGCGTCGAGCCAGATACTCATCCCAATGACCATCGTAAATCGACAGTTTTGCTTTATCCAGTTCGAAAACCCTGGTCGTCATTTCCCGTAAAAAATGCCGGTCATGGCTTACGATAACGACTGTTCCCGGAAATGCTTTGATAGCCTCTAAAAGTACATCCCGCGATTGTAAATCCAAGTGATTCGTTGGCTCATCAAGCACCAGGAAATTCGCACCCTGCGCCAGTATACTTGCAAGTACGACCCGGCTTTTTTCACCACCCGACAAGATAGAAACTTTTTTATCAACATCGTCGCCCGAAAATTTAAATGCTCCCAATAAACTTCGGACGGTTCCCAACGATGCCGTGGGAATAGCCGAGTGTACTTCTTCTATGACGGTTAAATTTGGATCTAAAACATCCATCGAGTTCTGACTAAAGTATCCCATCTTTATACTGGCACCTAATTGACATTTTCCCTCGGTGGGACCGGTGTGCCCTGCGATAATTTTAAGTAATGTAGATTTACCCGCACCATTGACTCCCACTACTGCGACCCTGTCCATCCGTTTAACTAAAGCGCTTGCACCTTTAAAAACAAGTTTCTGTTTGCCCTCGTGGGTCTCATATATTTTAGCTAGATTTTCAAATTTAACGACTTCATCACCCCCACGCGGAGGCACGGGCCATTCAAATTTTATTTCTTTTTCTTCAGGTGGAATTTCAATGCGATCAATTTTCTCTAATTTTTTAACTCTTGATTGAACTTGTGCTGCGTGGGACGCCCTTGCGGCGAACCGCGCGATAAATTCTTCTTCCTTTGCCAACATGTCTTCTTGGCGGGAATGGGCTGCAATCAATTGTTCCCTTCGCAAACCTTTTTCACGCTCGTAAAAGTCGTAATTACCGCCGTAAACGGTAATTGTTTTATTCGCGATCTCTACAATTTTAGTCACAATACGATTTAAAAAATCCCGATCATGGCTTGTCATTAACAAGCAACCTGGAAAATTCACTAACCATTCTTCAAGCCAAACAATTGACTCTAAATCCAAGTGATTTGTTGGCTCGTCCATCAGTAAAACATCTGGATTAATCAAAAGAATTTTAGACAGGGCGATCCGCATTTTCCAACCGCCGCTGAATGTTTCGGTTGCACGATGATAATCATCCGGACCGATTCCTAATCCCGTCAAAATTTCTGCGGCTCGGGACTCTAAGTCGTAACCACCCATTTGTTCAAATTGGGCTTGGAGGTCGCCATATTCTTCCAACATTTTTGCCATCGCATCATCATCCATTGGCTCTGCCAAATGAGATTCGATTTCCTGCAAACGTTTTTGAATGTTAGAAAAATTTCCGCCGGCATTCTTCACTTCTTCAAGAGCACTTTTTCCGCGCATGTCTTCTATGTTTTGGGAAAAGTAAGCTACCTTAATTCGATCTGGCTTTGAAACCGTACCCGAATCAATACCCTCGTCGCCCGTGATGATACGAAAGATAGTAGTTTTACCCGCACCGTTCGGTCCGACTAAGCCTATTTTTTCGCCGGCGTTGATTTGAAATGAACCATTTTTGTACAGGATTTTATTCCCATACTGTTTAGAAATGCCTGAAAGATGAACCATGGAAAGACACTACAGGTTGGGAATTAAGCAGGCAAGTTCAGATCAAACGCTCTAGCCCAATATGAAGAAAATCCGCAAACTTCCTTATCCTGGCGCAACAAAGTAATTAGCCTACAATATACTTGATCGGGAAATGTTTCCCGCTAAAGTTAAAAAACAAATTTAAGGAGAACACCATGAAAAACATTACCCGTACGCTAATTTTAGCATCTGCCCTACTGGCATCAACCTCTGGATTCGCAAAAGTAAACTACGAACCAGGTACTTACGACATTGATCCTATGCACTCGAAAGTAGGATTTGAAATTCCGCATTTAGTAATCACAACTGTCGAAGGCAATTTCAGAAAATTTGACGGTAAAATTGAACTTGCCCAAAAATTCACTGACTCAAAAGTTGAAGCTACTGTGGATACTTCAAGTATTGATACGGGAGTTGCTGACCGGGACAAACATTTAAGAAGCGCGGATTTCTTTGATGTCGAGAAGCATCCAAAGATGACTTTTAAAAGTACTTCTATTTCTGGTGACCCAGAGAACTTTAAATTAGAGGGCGATCTAACAATTAAGGGAGTTACTAAAAGAGTAACTTTTGATAGCAAGTTTTTAGGACAAGTAAAAGATGCTTACGGTAATTTGAAAAGCGCAGTGAATGCGACAACTAAAATTAAACGTAAAGAATACGGACTTAATTGGAGCAAAGCTGTTGAGGCCGGTCCAGTCGTAGGTGATGAAGTGACTATCAGCTTAAAATTAGAAGCTGGTAAACCAACTGCGAAAGACGCAAAGAAAAAATAATATTGTCATTTAGCCCCGTCGTTATTGGCGGCGGGGCATTCTGGTATCTCGTTAAACACTAATAATTATTTCGATCTAATTAGCCCTCGTCTTTACCTACTATCTTTCAATTCAGCTCTTAAATACTCAGTGATATAAACCCTAAAAATGGCATAGCCTCTGCAGTTTTCTACAGGGCAAAAGGGATAAAACCCTTGGGGAGCAATTATGGTAAAAAGAGCAATCATAACAATCGCAGCGGTATTATTAATCCCTTGGTTATTGTGGGGGGCCTTAATAACTGGTGGATGGGCATTGATGCTGATCGTTCCGGCAGTTGCCTTGTACTGGATACTAACAAAAGAATTTTATTCTAAAAAAGGTGACGGAAGATTCTTCCGAATGACTCAAGATAAAGACACTCACTATCGCACAATAGAAAAAGAGCGGCCAGTGGATGCGCCTCATCAGACTAAGAGGTATTTCAAGAGGAAGCACGGGCATCCTGTGGGCGCCGGCACCACCTTCGAGCCCCGCTAGTTTTTTGTTCGGCTCTTTTGCGGGGCTGGCGGGTTTTTCCCTCCCCCCGCGCGGAAGGGCCCGGCCCTCGTGGCC
>JAZKJI010000053.1:6186-7745 GCA_040384405.1 Bdellovibrionota bacterium | reverse complement strand
GGAGAATTTCATTTTCTGCTTTTAGGTTTTTATTTTCCAGACTTTGAAACAATAATCCAAAATAATCCACCGCTCCCGCTAGAAAAGCAAAAAGAATCACGCCTGCAATCACGCTCGCTATTTTCAGAGCTGACGACGAGAACGAAAATTTTCTCACGTGATTGGATTGGTGGCTGACCCAAAAAAGGGTCATTTTCTTTCGTTCCAGAGTTCCTCCGCTTACTGACTAGTCGCCAAAATTAATCAGCATTACCGTCACGTTGTCGTCGCCGCCTTTATTCAGTGCTTCTTCGACACAAAGGTCAGAGATCTTTTCTCTCTCACCATTCAAAAATATTTCATTAATCTCTCGGTCAGACACAAGGCTTGTCAACCCATCCGAACATAAAAGGTAGGATTCACCTTCTACGATTTCACGCTCGAAGACGTCTGGTTCGACTTGACGCTCATATCCGACGCTTCGGGTGATTACATTTCGACCAACCATTGCTTTTGCTTGATCCATAGTTAAACCGAGGCCCCGGATTTGTTCATTGATCAAAGAATGATCTTCCGTAATTTGCCAAATCTGTTTTTCTGAAAATAAATAACAGCGTGAGTCGCCGACATTCGCAATAAAAATGGTTGGCCCAACAACATACGCGAGAACCATTGTAGTTCCCATTCCAAGTAACTCAGTTTGTTGGGTTGTCGCTAAATCATAGATGCGCCGAGAGGCTTCTTGATACGCCTCTTTCAGAATGCGTTTCGGATCCGTTAAACTATTTCGATTTCTTTCAATAACTTCTTCAATTGTCTTAACAGCCAATGCAGAAGCGACTTCTCCGCCTTGATGGCCACCCATTCCGTCGGCCACAATATACAGACCCAGGTCTTGGTTGACCAAAAAAGAGTCTTGGTTTGATTCGCGACGCAGCCCTTTGTCTGTTACGCAGGAGATTTTTGGCTTCATAATTCTGATTAAATTGTGACTCTCTTTGAAATCCCCGTCAAACTTCGTTAACTTCTTGGCCACTTTTTCCGATGTTCTTAGTGTGGGTGACGTAAAAAAGAACCAAAAAAAGTATTTTCCGAAATTTTTGACTGCTTCCTTGGTTATCCATGGATTGATAGTCACCGTTACGAGCTGGGTAGCCTCTAATCCGCATTTGTTTGAAGCACCAAAAACGGTACGACAAACCGTGGAAGTAGAATTCCAGTCAGAACCAAAAACAAAACCCGAGGAAATAAAAGCTAAACAGGTTGTTGATCAGGATATAAAACCCCTGAACGATGAAAAACCTTTGAAAGAAGCTTTCCTTAGCCGGCACGATCAACGAGTTGAAAAAGAAACTGTAGCAACTAACAAAGGTGAGTTTCAAAACGTTAAAGCACCCTCACAAAAAGCAGTTACTTCACCAAACCTAGCAGAACAACTTCGTGCGAAACCCGCTCCAAAAGCCGCGGACAAGCCAGTTGTGAAAGCAAAACAAGAATATATAAAAGAGGGTCACTTATCTTTTGATCCCTTTGGTGAAGTCAAAAAAGGTATTAGCCAGAAATCTTTTGAAGATGCTGCT
>JAZKJI010000053.1:444-6176 GCA_040384405.1 Bdellovibrionota bacterium | reverse complement strand
TTCACTTATTATGAGCGCATCAGAAAGCAATTAAGCCAGCACTGGGAACCCAAAGTTAAAGAAAAAATGAGAACTATATTCCGCCAGGGTCGTACAATCGCCTCTGAAGAAGATCACATTACAAAATTATTAATAATTTTGAATGATAAAGGTAACTTAGTGAATGTTCAGATGCTGGGCGAATCGGGAGTTCAAGATTTGGATGATGCCGCTATTGAAGCATTTAAATCGGCAGCACCTTTTCCGAATCCTCCACGGGGCATTATTGAGTCTGATGGCACCGTAAAAATTCGCTGGGATTTCGTTCTCGAGTCCTAAATTTCAGCCCGTTGTTTCCCCTAGTGCACCAACTCTTTTCACTCCGTGTCAATTTCTTGCTAACCCCTGGTAAAGGGCGTACTTCTTAGCATTCGTAATCATATTGAAGGAGACCACCGTGCATTCCGTAAAAACCGACCTCCAAGGCAATTCGGCTGCCCAGAAAACCATCGATCTAAAAAATATCAAACGCGAGGTTGTCGAGGGCGTTGCAAAACGCGCGCATTACCTTGCGACTCAAATGATTTATCAAGCCAATCATCGTGAAGATAAAGAAAAGGGCGATCCAAAAATCGGTGGCCACATTTCTGGTTCAGCCAGTGCCCTTCATATTATGGGTGCTCTTCATCTTATCGTAAAAACCGGATTCGATCATATCGCAAACAAGCCCCATGCTTCCCCTACCGATCACGCTTATAATTACCTTCTCGATTTGCTTTTGAAAAAAGATTTATCCCGACTGACGCTGGAAGAATGTAATACGGCAATGATGGGTTTAAGAAAATATTCCCACGGCGAACCAGTATTTCAATCCTATCACTCTGCTTATGATCCTGATCACCATAATTTTTTCCCTTCTGGAACCGTAGGTATTCCACCCGTTCAAGCAGGCTACCTTGCACTCGCCTACCGATACGCAAAAGAACATGGTTACGAAATTCCTGATGCCCACTTTTGGTGTTTATCCGGGGACTCTGAATTCCGCGAAGGTTCGATGTATGAAGCAGTTCCAGATTTTGCTGAACGGGAAATTGGAAACGTAACTTGGATTGTGGATTACAATCGTCAGTCCCTTGATGGTCATCGTATTACGAACGAACAAATCATGCAGGGTACTGATGCGGACCGTATCGAGCGCACGATGGCGGCAAACGGCTGGCAAGTTATTCAAGTTCG
Source organism: Bdellovibrionota bacterium (assembly GCA_040384405.1). Classification (GTDB taxonomy): domain Bacteria; phylum Bdellovibrionota; class Bdellovibrionia; order Bdellovibrionales; family Bdellovibrionaceae; genus JAZKJI01. The sequence goes on along the minus strand of JAZKJI010000053.1, from coordinate 4,961 downwards.
CCATGGGAGTATTCGCGAAAAATTATTTAAAAAACCGGGTGGCGAAGTTTTCAGAAAATTTCTAGAAAAAGACCTAAAAGATTACGAACTTCAGTCATTACTTCTAGTTCGAGATATCGCCTTATTAAAACAAGGTATCGCTAAAGAACATCCGGCGATGAAAAAGTTTTTGGATGCTGTGGGTGACGATGAATTCATGGCTGCCATTCGGGATTTTGGTGGCCATGATATTATGTTAATGGCCGAGGCAATGCTTGAATCTAAAAAAACCACTCGTCAGCCAACAATCATTATTGCCCACACGTTAAAAGGTTGGAATTTAAAGATGGCGGCTGCCCCCGGCAACCACTCGGCACTTATTACCGAAGAAGAAATCAATTCTATTAAAGAAAAATATAAAATTCCAGCGGGCGAAATGTTTTCCCGTTTCGACGAAAAATCTGAAGAAGGAAAATTCTGCCGTAAGCGTGGTGAAGATTTACTGAATCAGATCAAACAACAACATTCCCTAAAAGATAAAAATCAAAAGTCATTTCTTGAAAAAATGAATGCCGGTGAACTTCCGGTAAGTTTAGAGATCAATACAAAAATGACAAGCTACCCGCACACACAGTGGATGCTAGGTCAGCTGACTGCGAAGTTAACAAGGATTGCCAATCAAAAAGATGTTCCAGATAAAGAAAAGGCTTGGAAAATTCCTGGGGAATTGTTTGTGACAATGGCTCCGGACGTTGGAACCAGCACAAATTTAAATCCTGCAATGGACGGAAAAATCTTCGGCGCACCGGTCGTTGAAGATATCGAAACTGAATACGGCGTTAAAGATACAAAGCTTCCTGACTTAGTTCCGGGCGAAGACGTATCGGATCGCTATATCCGTTTTGAAATTGCGGAAGCCAACGTTATGTCTTGCGTAGGTTCATTCGGAAAAATCCGAGATACCGTAGGAATTCCATTGGTTCCCTTGATGACCGTTTATGATTTCTTTATTAAACGTGCGCATGATCAATATTTTTATAACCTTTACTGGAAAAGTTCATTTATCTGCGTAGGAACTCCATCGGGCGTGACCCTTTCACCGGAAGGTGCTCAGCACGGATGGAAGTCCGACTTTCAAATTCCAAATCAAATTACTTGGGAACCATTTTTCTGCCAGGAACTTGATTGGATTTTCTGTGACACAATTAAACGTCATTTGCTTTTCGACAATGAAGGCCGAAATGGCGCGCTACTACGCTTGGTCACTCGCGGAGTAGAACAAAAAGACATGATGGTTTACTTAAAGAAACAAGTTCGCTTTAAATCAAGCGGTGATTCACTTCACCGCGCTGGTTTCCCAATGGACGGAGCGGTCAACGAGGAAGAAGTAGGCAATGTTGAAGACGCCCAGATTCTCGAGACCATTCGCACTGAAGTCCTGGCGGGCGCGTATTACTTGATCGACTACCGCGGATACGCTGGGTACTCTCCCGGCGATAACGTGGTTCACATTTTCAGTATGGGTGCCATGACCACTGAAGCGATCAATGCATCTGAAGAGCTTTTGAAACAAGGAATTTACGCTAACGTTATCGTAGTGACCTCATCAGATTTATTATGTGGTGGATTTGCTCATGACAATAATTACGACTATTTGAAAAATAACTTAGGCGTAAATGCTAATCTTTATTTACGTGCAAACCAAGATATGGGTGCAGCTGACGTTATTACTGTTTCCGGACAACGTATTCCAATTGTCAGCGTTCATGATGGCGAACCTGGATTACTGGATAACCTAGGCGCAATTATCGGCGTTAAACACATCTCGTGTGCAGTTCGTAAACATTCTAAATGCGGAAGACCTGCGGAAATATACCAGTATCACGGCATTGATGGAGAAAGCGTAAAACAAGCTTGCCTTCAAGTACTGGAAGAAACTGCGATGGAAGAAACCCAGCTGAGTGCAAGTTTGTTGAAGCAATTGAACAGATGAGTACAAAGTTTCCGTTTAGTGGAGAGTTAGTAAAAGCTGCCAACAAAAAATACGAGGAAGTGATCTTTTTTGTTCACTTCTTCGAAGGCAACAAACGATTAATCAAGCGCCATGTGAAAACAGTTAACCTTTTAGGTTTTGACGCTTTTATTTTCACTCTCCCATTAACTTGGAACCCCGTTCGCCCGCCGATCGCTAAAAACTTCCGATTCGGTTGGAAGCATGTCTATGCAGATGTGATTAGTGAACTTTTAGATCTAGTGCCGGGTAAAAAAATTATTTTTTCTTTTTCAAACCCATCCGCCAGTGCGATCGAAGCAATGGCTGCTCGGAAATGCAAAGATGTTGCTGCACTTATTTGTGATAGTGGTCCCAGCGCGCGATTTTTATACTCAGCCTTCAGTCTTTCAAAACAGTATCTAAAAGAAGGTGAATATTTTAAAGCGGGAACTATGCAATTTGGACCGCTATTCTGGACGCCGTTTTTTCATCGGGACATTAAAAAACACTTAAATGTATTGCCAGATGGATTCCCTATTTTATCGATCCGAGGTTGGAAGGATCCACTGATTCCACCCAGCCATATTGATGCAGTTTTTGAGGGCCACTCCCAAATACATTGGCGAAAATTAAGCCTTCCTTTGGCCGGACACTTGAACGGATTACGCGATTTTAGGAAAGAATACATGGCAGGCCTTACACCGTTTTTAGGGGAAATCGCTACTCCGATTTCTTAAGGTTTCTTATAGTCGTTGGAAAAATTTCAGGGTCACGTGGGTACGTTTCACCCCTAGTTCAATAAAACAATTTTAAACCTATTTCTTGTTTAATTATTCGTGCGATCTATCAATACCATCGACCTATCATCCGATGTTTTGCTGACCAAAAATCAAAATTTTAAGCGAACGAATTTCCCACTAAATAGAATTTTTATTCCACCCATTGACCGAATTTATAAGCAGGAGTAAACCCTGCCCCATGCTTACAAAAAATAAATTCATGTTACCCCTCGTGGGAATGCTTTTCTCTACCCTAATTTCTTCGGTGAGTTTCGGTGATCTAATCACTGACTACGAATCCGCAAACAAACCAGGAATTTTAAACTGGTTAGCTGATGGACGCAGCAATAACAAGCCTAGCTACTACTGCAGTCATTTTTATTTAAAGACTCTTTATAAGTCTGGTTTAAGCGTTCGTGATCAAGCGCAAGCGGTTCAAACTTGGGTTGAAACTTGCCGACGTCACTTTGAACAGAACTACCGTGCCGGTGATTTGACAGTGCTTTTTGACTTCACGATGTTACAAACTCGTATCACTCATAATAAACTAATTAGACCAGTGGAAATTAAAACTGCCGACGGTAGAATTTTAAATGGAACACTTGGATTTATTAATGACGGTAAAAAGCGCCCATTAGTAATAGGTCGTTGCGGAGTTTATTGCTCTGGCATGAGTGGTTCTGCGGTAACGTCTTTCGTTGGACATTTATTTGAAGAGTCACACTTCAACGTCTTATTTTTGCAAAGCATGACAAACAAAGACTACTCGGCTGCTAACAAAACAATTTCCGTTTCGGGATTTGATGAAGCCGGACAGATGTTCGAAATGGCTCAAGACTTAGATAATGTCGCTGAAGGGTTACATAGATCTACTTCGGAAGTCCATTTCATGGGTTACAGCCTTGGTGCCCACGCCGCCCTATTTACTTCCTTAATTGCGTCTTTAAATACAAGCCGTGTACCAATCCGGTCAGTAGTTGCACTTTGCCCAGTTGTCGATTTGCAAACTCAAATGGAATATCTATTTAAGGAAGATTCTATCCGCGGTAAAATCGTAGCTTTTGTGAACCGTACTTTGCTTAAAACAATGAATCGATTGTTCCCAATTTTCACAGATGAAGAATTGATTAATGTTGCGCATGATAGCGAAGGTTTAAAAAAGATTATCAGCGTAAATAATCTTCGTTTTTATCAACGAAATGCCGCTAATCTTTCATTCGCAAAATACAACCCGTATCGTGGTGTTAAGATCGAAACGTTTGATGACATTTGGAAATTGAGCCGATGGCAGGATTATGCTTCTCAAGTCCGAATTCCTACTTTCGTGGCTGGAAGCCGTGATGATTCTGTTGTGTCTTTCAAATTAAACACTGGAATTATCCCAACCGAAGGAAATGACAGCCTTGGCGTTGTTAAATTTGAAGGTGGAAATCACTGTGGGTTCGATCTTTATGGTGGATGGGGATTATCCAGCGTGATGTTGAATAGCTTCATGGACAGTCACTCGGATAATGTTTATCCAACACTTACAGTTCCATTGGACAATGTTAAGTGGGACGATACTGCTTTAAGTTTGATGAAGGAAGATTCAGTTATCCAAAGTTACGACTGGGAAACAGTTCCAAAAGATGACATCGCAATATTGAATGTCTATGTACCTAAGGATGGCGCTTCTAAATGCTCTCGCAGCTGGGAACGTCCATGCAATACGGATAATATGGATGTTTACCGTTATAACTTCCCGTTAGTGTTAATGAAGCAAGCGG
>JAZKJI010000053.1:0-434 GCA_040384405.1 Bdellovibrionota bacterium | reverse complement strand
AGCATCTGCTGCAGCGATGTCTCGTTTCTTAAACGTAAACGCTCAGATTCTTGGACCAACCGGAAAAGACTGGAGAATCGATCCAGGGGTTCCATCGGCAATCGTAGTTAACCACCGACCTAGTTCGCTGTAATATTCGTATTTGAATTTTCTAAAAAGGCGGCTTGTTAAAGTCGCCTTTTTTATTCGTGAGTCCCGCTGAATTCTTAACTGCCACTATTTCTTTATCGCTACCAACAAGCCTTCGCCCGTTGGTATTAAACAAGTTTCATAAAATTTTGGGTCAGCTAATTTCGAATTGAAGGATTTTAGTACTTCAATTTGTTTTGCAGAAAAAGGCGTATCGTTATTTCCATAAACTCCGCCGCGCAAAAATACATTGTCGCCAACAATTATTCCGCCTGAACGCAAATTCTTTTCTGCCCAAGCTAGAT
>JAZKJI010000052.1:0-2604 GCA_040384405.1 Bdellovibrionota bacterium | reverse complement strand
GTTTTCAGTCCCGTTGCAGTTGTCCAAAACAAAAAGGACGAGCGAAGCTCGATCATTTCCGTTTGACTCGATGACCAAATTTTTATGTGATACCAACATGAAGATCCTAAAAAATATAGGTACCCTCTTAACAATGGACGGCGCCGCAAAAAAAGATGGCCGCCGAATCAAAGAAGCCGATTTAGGACTCCAAGAAAAAGCGGCTCTTGTTTTTGATCGTGGCTCTATCCTGTGGTCCGGTCCGCAGAAAAAGATTCCCCGTGAATTTCTAAAATCCGCAAAAGCAAAGCATCTTGATGCGAAAGGTATGACCGTTCTTCCAGGTTTAGTGGAATGTCACACCCATTTAGTTTATGCCGGAAATCGCGCGGATGAATTCGAAGTCAAGCTTCAGGGCGCAACTTACCAGGAAATCGCAGCCAAAGGTGGCGGAATTCTCTCGACGATGAAGCATACAAGAAGTGCTTCTTTGGCGAAGTTGAAAAGCTCGGCAGTTTTGAGAATAAAAGAGTTTTCCCGGCAGGGTGTTACCTCGGTCGAGGCAAAATCTGGTTACGGGCTTGATATCGCCAGCGAAATTAAACAACTTAAAGCGCTGGAAGGCATTCGCGGTGCTCATGTCGTAAGAACATTTTTAGGTGCTCATGCGAAGCCACCGGAATTTTCTACTCATGAAGAGTATCTAATTTATTTGGCCGATAAAGTTTTACCTCGATTAGCCAAACAGAAATTAGCTGACCGGGTTGATATTTTTATTGAAAAAGGGTTTTTTGAATCTTCGGCGGCTTCTGTTTATTTAAAGAAAGCTAAAGCATTGGGTTTTGATATTGTTATTCACGCGGATCAACTTTCCCTTTCCGGTGGAACGAGTCTGGGGTTAGAGCTTAATGCCGTATCTTGTGATCATTTAATTAAAATTGATGATTCAATTGTTCGTCGTATTGCCGGATCCGATATGACAGCGGTTTTATTACCGGCTGCTGATTTGTATATGAGATGTGATTATCCGCCTGCACGTAAATTAATTGAAGGCGGTGCTCGGGTTGCTTTGGCGACTGATTTTAATCCGGGGACTTCGCCCACTCAAAATGTTCAATTAGTTGGATTACTTGCGCGGCTTGAAATGAAAATGAGTTTGCCTGAGGTTATATCCGCTTACACGGTCGGCGCTGCCCATGCTTTAAAACTTGAAAATCATGTGGGGTCGTTAAGCCCCGGTAAGAAAGCTGATTTTGTTTTGTGGGATGGAGAATGGAGCGAACTTTTTTACGAGGCTAGCTCGGCCAAGGTCGATACAGTTTTCTATGAAGGCTTGCCTGTTTATAATGCCAAGCAATAATATTTAAGAAATGTTATTGATTCAAGCATAGCTGGGTGAATAGCCTATAGACGAACAACTGGAGTGACCGCGTGAAATCAGCTTACGGGCAATTAATCCAATCCAAGTATTTTACGCCAGCTTTTAATTCCGCAATCTTTGATGGCCCCATTCGAATTTACTTTGCCCAATTCCACGAATCCTTAGCTCTGAAAATTTATTTTTACCTTCAACAAAAAATGAATCCTTCGTTAACTCAAATTAAAGACGGATTGCGTTCTCGAAATCGAAATATTTTTTTAATGATCTATCCTTCTGACCAGACGTTTATCCAAAGCTTTGATGAAATACCCTGTGATTCTTCTTACATGAAAGAGCCTTGGGAAGATCATCTTGTAATCGGACTTCGCCACACCATCGAAGATTCCCAACTTAATCCTTTGGTAGATTTTGTATTTGAGGAAATGAAGAAAAAGTTTTTGATCGAGTGCGCGCCTGCCTTGAACGAATCTGTGATATAGTTTCTTTATGTCATCCACTTTGAAAAATGCCACTTCCCCACCAAAATTGCGGAAAGATGCGGGTCAGGCCGCTTTGGAATACGTTTTATTAATGGTTATTTCGGCAACCTTGGCATTATTGGTAGTTAAGCACTTAGCTTCCCGTAAGCCAGGTGAAGAAGGTGCGGTCATTCAAAAGTGGAATAATATTCTGGTCACTATCGGTAAAGATCTTCCCGACAAATAGTTAGAAAAAAATTCCCTTACGATTTTTAATTTCTTTTCGTAATGCCTTTTGCATTTGCTCTTGCACGTCTTGGGCGATTTCGTGCATTAGCTCCGTATCTTCCAAAGAATCTTTTTTGTAAGGCAAATGAATCGGGGGGAGAAATACGATTTTCCATTTTACCGGTAACGGTAAAATATTGAGCGGCAATGGTATAACCGGACCGCGAAGAAATGAGGCAAACTTAATCTTCTTAAGATTGATATGAGTTTCCTCGGCGCCGATAATTAAGGTGGGAATAATTGGAGCTTGGGTTTCAATCGCCATGCGAATAAATCCCCGTTTAAATTCCTGCAGTTGATACATTTCCGAGGTGGGTTTGAAATTTCCCTGTTCGCCCTCGGGAAATAAGATTACTAAATTCTTCTTTTTTAGTAATTGGACTCCGTTTTCGTAAGTCGCTTCCACGAAGCCCATTTTTTGAGCGGGTATAGAGGTAGTCTTCGTTAAAAACCACATGTGGTGAGTCATTACCCGGGGAACTCTTTTTCCGTCTTCCA
>JAZKJI010000051.1:812-9090 GCA_040384405.1 Bdellovibrionota bacterium | reverse complement strand
CACGACGACCAGAAGAAAATTCGTTGGCCCACATTTCCCCGTCTTTGCCTAACCTCTCAAATAAAATTAAACTTTTTCCCCCGGGGGCTGCGCAAAGATCCAAAACTTTTTCGACACCATCAAGCGGTAGCGCCCGTGCGGTCAACACACTCGCGGGATCAAGAATATAATAATCTAATAAGCCTTCGGGGGATCTGCTGATGCTTGCCCCAGAAAACAAAGCACCCGGTATTAAAGAAGTAAGATCTTTTTCTTGGGCAACCCGCCAACAGTCTTCGAGATAAGTTGGAATATTCACCAGACCCGGAGTCCGCTCAAAAAAACTGCTTTGCGCAATCCACGCATTCCGACGTGCGACTTTCATATCGGATCCAGCAAGGGCATCCCGAAGCCGGGGCCAGCGCTCACCATAAATATTTTGGTAATATAAATTAAATTCTTCTAAACCCACGCTTTGAATTATGCCTCAGGGAAAATTAAAATGCCTAGCTGGATTATTGAGTCAGAGGAAAAACACAAATGAATTCGGCACCGGCGCCCAGCTGGCTGCGAACGGAAATTTCCCCGCCATGACTTTGAACAATATGCTTAACGATGGATAGACCCAAGCCGGTTCCACCGTGTTCCCGGGCACGGCCTTTATCGACACGGTAAAACCGCTCGAATAGCCGTCCCAAATGTTCTTCAGAAATTCCGGTACCGTTGTCGATAACCCTTAAGACGACATTTTTTTCGTCCTGTTCCCAAATAACGCGGATCAATTTCCCTTCGGGAATATATTTAATAGCATTAGATATCAGATTCTTAAGCACCTGTTCAACTTTACCATAATCACCGGAAAACATCGTGACCCGATTTTCCAATTGGATGGTAATGTTCTTTTGTTTCGCCATTAAAGAAAGATCATGAATAACGGATTCAGTCAGTTTTTGCGGATCGAATTGTTCAATTTTCAAATCCGGCTGAGAATCCAAAGTGCTTAACGTTAATAGATCGCTCACTAAATCAATGAGCCGCTCGACATTGCGAGAAATAATATCCAAGAATTTAGGAATTTGCTCTTGGCGATTGTTCGAATAGTCTTCTTGCAAGGTTGCCAAATATCCTTTGATTGAAGTCAAAGGTGTTCGCAATTCATGAGAAGCATTTCCAACGAAATCTACGCGCATTTGCTCTGCCCGTTTAATATCAGAAATATCGTAGAATACACTCATCACTCCGTAAACTTCCTGGTTCTTTTTCAATAAAGGGGCCAGGGAAACTGAATAATGATGAGCTTGCTGATCAAGCTTGGTGTTTAGTTGCAACGTCAAACGTTTTGGATTTCCCTGATCCCGGACTTCGCGAAAAGCTTGATAATAAATTGGGTTACGAATGACGTCAGTTAGTTTTAATCCCTCTTTGTTGATCGAGTGGGGATCCATAAAAGAAGTCGCGAACTTAGAGTTAAAAAATAAAACATCGCCATTTTTGGCGACTGACAACAGGCCTTCTTGGACGGATGCCATGACGATTTCGTTTTCTTCGCGTTCCCTTTGTAATTGCTCTTTTTTCTTACGGTAGCGTCTTGCTAGCTTCTTGATTAGTCTTTCCAGGTCTGAATATTCACCTAGCTCTTCTTCAAATACATCGGAAGGAGGCTCGTTGGATGAAGAGTCTTTTTTCACCAACAACGTGCGGGTAATTTTCAATAATTTATGAATAGGCCGACTCAAATACCAGGAAACGCCCAAGGATAATAAAATTACGCCGGCAAAGCTCCAGGCGATCGCTTCACCCGTTGAATTTGTCGAATATAAAGCCAATGGCACGGACAAAACCCAAAGTCCGAAGACGATGACCAGTACCAGGAAAAAGTGCAGGAAAGCCCGCCAAGGAAATTGAGAAGCCACTAATTAAAATCTATCTTTACCCGGTAACCAATGCCGCGAATCGTTTCAATGTTGTCACCCCAAGTACCCAATTTTTTGCGAAGTCCAAAAACATGGGTATCAATTGTACGCCCGATGACGTTCACGCCTTCACCTTGAATTTTTTCTATTAATTGATCACGTGTTAAAACACGTCCGCGATTTTCAACCATATTTACCAGTAATTTAAATTCCGAAGGAGTTAGATGTAATGGTTCGCCATTTACTTTTACTTCGTAGGTAGATTGATTGATTTCCAAGCCTTCCACTTCAAAAGTATCTGTCTTGGGTTTTTCATCCTGAACTTTACGGCGGAGCAATGCTTTAACCCTTGCCATAAAAATATTGGGATCAAATGGTTTAGTTAAATAATCGTCTGCACCTTTTTCCAAGCCGTGAACGATGTCGTCAGCTTCTGCACGTGCTGTTACCATTAAGACTTTAGAATCATATTTAGCTGTTTTTAAATCCCGCAGGAATTCTAAACCGCTTTGACCTGGCAACATCCAGTCTAAAACTATAAGTTGAAATTTATTTTTCGAAATTTCAGAGTGAGCTTCTTTTGTATCTTGGCATTCTTTCACCTGAAAGCCCTGTCGTAACAGATGCAGGGCCATGAGTTCGCGAATTTCCCGTTCGTCTTCAACCACCATTACGTGTGCAGGATCAGACATAAACTCCCCCGTGCCGGACGTCCCGACCCGTACAAACAAAAATAACGTCTTCGGCAATATTCGTTGCGTGATCACCTAATCGCTCTAAATTTCTTGCGATCAAAATTAAATCAAGGGCTGCTTCCACGTCTTGGGAACTAACTTTCATATGCGCCGTTAATATTTCGAAAACTTCATTTTTCAGAACATCCAACTGATCATCCATTGTCATAATCATTTGGGCCATTTCCACATCACCCTTAACAAAACTATCAAGGGAACCACGAACCATTTTTTGCGCAAGAATTGCCATTTGCTCGATCAATTGCGCCTGAGGTAAAGACGAACCCCTTAAGTATTCACGGGCCGTGTACGCGATATTCATGCATTGATCACCCATTCGCTCTAGATCAGTATTAATTTTGATGATTGACATAATTAAACGTAAATCTTTTGCTACCGGGCTTTGCTTAGCCAAACAAGTTAAACAAAGTCCATCGAGTGCAACGTGTTCGGCATTGATTCGATTTTCCAAATCGAAAATTAAATCTAATTTTGAAGGATCGTTTTTAAGTAATCCTGCTGTAACGACTGTTAAGGCTTGCTCAACGAATCCACCCATAACGAGAATTCGTTTTTTAATTTCTTCAGTTTGAATATCAATCGATCTTTCCATTTGATCTCCGGATGGCAGGCTTCACGACCCGCGGGTTCAATTGCCCCTTAAACATTACTTAAAGGAATTAGCGCTTTACGCGCGATTAGTCTACTACCCTTAACGCAAAACTAACAGTGGAACTCATATTCACCCCTCCCTGCGGTACGAATTACAGAAGTTGGACATAATTGGTCTTTTATGTGACGCTTGGCCTATGAAAATTTCCCCGAAAATTCATTCATTTCACTCTGGGGACGGACCATTAATTTCAGCCATTGATATAGGCTCAAATGCCATTCGCATGATGGTTGCGCAAATTCAAGGCGACCAATTCCGAGTGATAAAAAAGTTTCGGTCGGCAATTCGTTTGGGGGCTGAGGTCTTCCAAGATGGCGTAATTTCCCGGGAAAATATGCAGCGGGTGAAAAAGACTTTCGAAGAGTTCAGTGAAGTTAACCGATCCCTAAAGGTTCAACGCTGCCGGGCGATAGCTACCAGCGCTACCCGCGAGGCCAAAAACGCACCCGATTTCGTAAAATTTCTGGCCGCGACCGGAATAAACGTTGAGGTCATTTCCGGAGACCTTGAAGCAAAAATGTTATTTAAGGCCGTTTCCCACGAAGTGGATTTAGAGCGCTCGAAAGCGCTTCTGATTGATATCGGGGGTGGAAGCTTGGAAGTAACTCACGTTGAAAAGGGTCAAATTCTTTCCAGCCAGAGTTTTCCCGTTGGAACCGTACGACTATTAGATGAGTTACGCCGTCGAAAATTAAACGAAGCGAATTTAAAAATATTAATGGGAGATTTTCTGCTTCCTTTACTTAATTTTTTTGATAAATCCGTCAGTCATTCGCCGCTGGATTTTGCGGTTGGGACCGGTGGAAATTTTGAAGCAATGTCACACCTAAAAAAACATTTACTTCACAAAGCGCCGGCGCAAAGCTTGTCCCTTCAAGAAGTCTCACAACTGGCCAACAGAATTAAACCGATGTCCATGAAAGATCGAATTCAAAAACTAAAAATCAGATCTGACCGCGCTGACGTAATTATTCCTGCACTTTTTCTGGTTGAAACAGTTTTGCGCCAAGCCAACTGCAGTAAAGTTCTGGTGCCGAAGGTGGGATTGCGCGATGGAATTATCTTATCGATGATGGAAGAACTGAAACCCGCTGTAAAATCCGAAGTCCCAAAATAATTAATAAAATATCCGAAGCAAAATAAAAACCCATGTAGGTTTTAAACACGATAATCCCATCATGTCCCAAGGTATTGTAAGTGATAAAACCATAAACGAAAAAGCACGCAATAACTAATTTTCGTTCCAATTTTGAAAGCGGCTGTTTCCAGAGGTAAAAGCCCAACGGGAACATAAATAGCAGTTGGTACCACCAGGCCAATGGTGAAAATAAATAAATCGCCGCCAACCAAACACATAATTCCGGAGTACCCACGTAATTTGCGGCAATTTCTTTAATTCGCGGCGGCCAATTAAAGCTGCACTTCCCTGATCCCGCCCGATTTAAGACAGCAGCAATCAAGCAAAAAATAATAAGCCAAGTTAGCCACAGATATTTACCCAAGCTCTCTGAAATTTCCATAAAGAATCGTAGAAAACCCTGCGCTTCAAACAAAGTAAATTGACTGGAAGATTGGTCTAAAAGTAAGTCGACCCAAGATTTATAAAGTTCGGTGCCCAGCGGATCTTGAAACCAAATTACGACTGCTAAGTGAAGCGCCAGGATTCCAAAAATAAATCCAATTAACGTTCGCGGGGATTTGATAAAGGCATAGACCAGTAACAATCCAAAATTAAGTTTGATGCTAGTTAATAGTGCTACGATGACTCCGGCTTTAATAGGATGATTATTTTCCCCTTCCAAAAGTTCGAAAACAATTAAGATTCCAAGAAAAATGAATCCATTTATTTGACCGTAACCAATTTCTGCGGACAGAGCGCTTAATGACAAAATCGTTATAATTAGTTTCGCGCGCCAGGTTGATAAATTATAACTCAGTTTTGCAGCGACCCGGTAAGCGACATTCCACCATACTGCCAAATGAACAATATTAAAAAGAGTTAGAAATAGTTTTTCCGGCATCCAAGAACCTAGGGCAAAAAAACCTGCCCACGCCGGGTGATATTTAAAGGGCATCCATCCATCGCTCGCTTGATAAATGGGTTGATGATCTAGGACCCTCAAACCCGCGACATAAAAAACATGAAAATCTGCACCGTGCATATAACCATGGGCCAACATGCCTAATGTCATCAAGACAATCAGAATAAGGAATGCCGTTTCTTTCCAAGTTAAATTTCGAAGTGAATTCATTAATTAATGGTTAGTCGCACGGGCCCTAATGTTCAATTAATTTCCAAACATTTTAGGAGTGATTAACCATTTCAATTGGGCCGTTCCGGCACCTAAACTGGAGAGGGCATCAATCTCCAGGCAAATCGCGCCGGACTTCTTTAAAGTTAAAATGGCTTCACCTTCGCCGCATAAACAATAACTGGCGAAGTTACCTAAACAAGGTTCGTGGCCAATGACCGCAATGGTTTTCACTTTAGCACTTTGACTGTGAAGCCAGTTTAGAAAAGCATACGGCGGAGCTGCCGGAACCAATTCTGCTGCCTCTAATACGGGCGTTTTTGGATAAAAGCGTTTTATGATTTGGGTTGTTTCCCTGGCTCTGACGTAGGGACTGGTAACTAAAAGATCAATTTTTGGTTCCCAAGCGCGCAGGTGCTTGGCAATTTTAAACATCTTTTTTTTACCCTTCATCACCAAGGGGCGCTGGCTATCATCCTTTTTAAACTTGTTAGCAAAGATCTCTCGATCCATTGCTAAAGCATGTCTAATAAGAATAATCTCCATTAATTACCTGATCCCTCTGTGATGACCGCAGCGGCGCGCTGATGGGTCAAATTCATTAACTGTTCTTGAACACCTGGTGAAGCCGAAGTTCTTTGTTTGTAATTTCCTTCACTGTCCATTACCCATGATTGGCGCTGGTCAGTCAAATTAAGTTGCAATATCTCCCAAAGTTTTTCACGAAGCTTGCGGTCTAACACCGGCACGATGGCCTCTACCCGTGCATGTAAATTTCTGTACATCCAATCAGCAGAACCCACATAAAATTCCCCATCAACTGGATCGGCAGCACCGTTTCTGAAATAAAAAACTCTGGAATGTTCTAGAAACCTTCCGATAATCGAAGTCACCCGCAAATTTTCACTGAGACCGGGCACCTGAGGACGTAAACAACAAAATCCCCTGACGATCAAATCAATTCCAACTCCGGCTTGCGAAGCTTGATATAAACTTAAAGCGATATCATTTTCTTCCATGTTGTTAAATTTGGCGATGATCTGCGAAGGTTTTCCGGCTTTTGCATTGTCGGCCTCGCGCTCGATCATGGATTTAAATTTATGGAACATATTTACCGGTGCAACAAGTAACGTTTGGTATTCGCTTTTTAACGAACGGCCGGTCAGATAATGAAATAATTCGACGATATCATTTGTGATGGCCTCTTTCGAAGTTAGTAATCCCACGTCCGTATAAAAACGCGAAGTAACGACATTGTAATTTCCTGTTCCAATATGTGCATAACAGCGTAACCCGTCGTCTTCTTGCCTTACTACCAGGCCAACTTTAGCATGGGTTTTAAGTCCGACGACCCCGTAAACGACGTGTACGCCGGCATTTTCCAAAGCTTGGGCCCAATAAATATTTCTTTCTTCTTCAAATCTTGCTTTTAACTCTACTAAACAAACAACCTGTTTGCCTGCGTCGGCCGCGCGAATCAATGATTTGACGAAGGGACTATTTTCACCGGTTCGGTACAATGTCATTTTAATGGCTAAAACTTTTGGATCCAGGGCGGCTTCTCGAATGAATCTTTCAACTGTATTATTGAAACTTTCATACGGATGGTGAAACAAATGATCTTCCACTTTTAAACTGGTAAAGATGCTTTGATTATCATCTGAAAACGCACTCGGCGTTACCGACCCATACCGCGGAAATTTGAGTTTTTTAATTGGCAGTTCGCCAATCATATTTAAAACTGAATAATCAAGCAAACCTTCGCGCTGATAAAAATCTTCGTCATGAATTTCCAACTCATCCATCAGAAATTGCATCATCCAAGATTGTGGCTTGGAAGTAACTTCTAGTCGTACAACTTCGGCAAATCGCCGCTGCTTAAGTTCGGCCTCCATCATTTCTAAAATATCTTCAGCGTCTTCTTCATCCCGCTCGGCTTCGGCATTTCGGGTGATACGGAAAGGCATCACTTCCAGAAGCTCCATTGAAGGAAACAAATCTTGAAGATTTTCCTTAATCACCTCGATCAATGAAACAAATCTATACGATGTCTCGGTAGGATTTATGCGAATCCATTGCGGAAAAACCTTGGGAATTTTTAGCCGTGCAAATAGCCGCTCGTCACGCTCGGGATGCCGAAGGGTAATAGCTAAAGACGTCGACAAGTTTGAAATAAATGGAAACGGATGGCCGGGATCAACCGATAGAGGCGTTAAAACCGGGAAAACATTTTTAATATAATATTCCTTGATCTGAATTTTTTCGGCGGCGGTTAAATCCTTCCAACCCAGCAAAAAAATACTTTCTTGCTCTAACCCTTTTCTTAATTCCTCGAAGCACTTGGCTTGATCTTTTAACATCGGAACTACACGGTCCCGGATGGCGCGGAATTGTTGTTCAGGGGTAGAGCCGTCGGAAGACTTAGCGGTGATTCCGTACATGCGCATGCGTTTGATTGATCCCACGCGCTTCATAAAAAATTCATCCAAATTCGAGCATGAAATTGCAAGGAACCGAACCCGCTCTAATAACGGGTTTCGCGCATCTTTAGCTTCATGAAGAACTCGCTCGTTAAAATTCAGCCAACCGATGTCACGGTTAGTAAATTCTTTCGCAGATGCTTTAGGATGCTCGACGACTTTGATGCGCTTGATGCGTTTACGAGTCGTCTTTACTTTTCGGATTGTTTTGGCCATGATGAGTCCTCATATCTATTTGACAACAGTT
>JAZKJI010000051.1:0-802 GCA_040384405.1 Bdellovibrionota bacterium | reverse complement strand
CTGGGTTATCTCTCACCTGCGGCTTTCGAGAAACAACTAACGAAAAAAGACATCCTGCAAATCATTGAAAGCGAGTTGGGCGACAAAGAAGAAGCCGCTAGCCCCGAAGTCTTATCCCTTGAAGAATATCTCGAACAAAATACAAGACAGCAAAGCCATTTTTAGCCATTCTGTATCATTCTTAACAAAATCCTAACAATGATCCGCCGCGATCATCCCAAGACTATTGTTCCCGTGGGTGATGATGGATTTGTGTATCAAAGTTTTTCGGCAAACACGGCCATCGTGCAGGACATGAGTATTGAAGGAGTTCACTTTCGAAGAAACTGGTCTTCCCCTGAAGATATTGGTTGGAAGTGCCTAGCCGTCAATTTATCAGATCTTGCTTCGTTAGGCGCTAAACCAAATTTTGCCCAAGTTTCTTTGGCGGTTCCGAAAAATACTAAGGACGAAGATATTTTAGGATTTTACCGGGGAATGCTGAAGCTTGCCGACCAATGGAAAATGGAAATTGTGGGCGGAGATTTATGCAGCAGTCCCGGTCCATGGATAGTTGACGTCAGCTGTATCGGCGAGGTGTCCCATCCGCTGGGACGAAGCCGTGCTGAAAGTGGTGATGAAGTTTATGTCACCGGCTCATTGGGACTTTCATCATTAGGATTAAGCTTATTGCAAAAATCAGATGAAAAAATAATCTCGATTGAAAATACCTCGAACGATAAAAAAACTGACTCTTTATCATTTGATAAAATCGAATCTGATAATTTTCAAAAAAGTAAAGCCGTTACAAAACACCGCCGGC
>JAZKJI010000050.1:2637-5532 GCA_040384405.1 Bdellovibrionota bacterium | reverse complement strand
GCCGTACTTCGCCATTTGCTCGGCGTCGTTCAGCGTGGCCATGTCCGCCCATTGCTCGGGCGAGACTTTGATACCCGCCGGCGGAGTCGGCAAAGGAGCGACGGGCGTTTTACCGCCCGCCACCGCAGGTTCGGTTAATACACTCCCCGCATCTTTACGGTCTTTGTCTTTTTCTTTTTGACGGACTTGGCCTTTACCGTCGACATTTCGGGCAAATGAAATCTGAGCTTCCAAAGTACTGCTTCACCTAATTTGGGATTCAGACCTACCCGTCCTGCACTTTCTAATTTATCCACATCAAATTTGGGATGCTTCACTTCCCGTTCGATCCATAGTTCATCGCCGTCGCATGGTACCCCGTCGAATTTTTGTTTCGTGATATCAAGGTAACGGCAAAGCCTTCCTGGACCCATAATTTCTGGGTCTTTACTTCCATCCAACGGCTGCAACGCCCTGATCAAAACCGCTTCGCCGACGCCTTTTGGTTGAGTGACAACGTTCACACAATAATACATTCCATAAATTAAATAGACGTAAAAGATGCCACCTTCCGCGAACATAGACTTATTTCTTAATGTTTCGCCTTTATAGGCATGGCTGGCGGGATCGTTTAGTCCTAGGTAGGCCTCGGTTTCGGCGATGCGGGCAGAAAAGGTGCGTCCATTTTTCCAACGGCGATGAAGCGTGCAACCCAAAAGTTCGCGCGCTACCACTTCAGTTGGCTGCATGAAAAATTTTTTACCGAGATGTTTTCCCACACTCGTAAAGCTTGATTAGCCTTGCTCCATAATAAGTGCCCGAGCGATTTAATTGCCAAGGAGGATAGGGAAACATATCTGCTTCGGCGCAAATACCTTTATTAATCAGTTCAGCAGTAGCACTGGCCCACTGGCGATCTTCTGAAGATGCCGTATGAATCTCGCGGGTCTTTTGATCTTTGATGGCGACGGCCACGCTAAAAATTTGTGGGTTCACTCCCCGGCTGCCGGAAATGATCATTTGATTATCCATTACACGTTCAACCGATAGGACTTCGCCATCGACGCGTTTTTTGAAGATATAGGGGTAAAAATCGACAAAAATCCAAATTCCCACCACCAAAATCAGAATTACTAATGCAAGTTTTCCAATAGATTTCATCCCTTGGGATTTAACATCCTTTTTGGTTAAATCAAACCTGCAATACTGGACCTGTGGCTCAGAGCGAAAATCATCCGAAGCATACGGGTTTAGTCTATACTTAAGAATGTATGTTTACCCGCTCACAGAAGATCTTATTAGCGATACTTGCAACTGTTCAGTTTAATAACATTGTCGACTTCATGATCATGATGCCGCTCAATTTACAACTGACTCGCGTATTTCAAATTACGCCCCATCAATTTGGTTTATTAGTTTCTAGCTATACTTTTTTTGCGGCCGGCAGCGGTTTACTTTCCAGTTTATTTATTGATCGTTTTGACCGCAAAAAGTTTTTACAAATTTTCTTTTTCGGATTCTCGGTTGGAACTATTGCCTGCGGTTTATCGCAAAAATATGAATGGCTATTATTTTTTCGCTGTCTGACTGGTGTTTTCGGTGGAGTCTTAAGCTCGCTGGTCATGGCAATTGTTAGTGACACTTTCCCCTATGAACGTCGCGGGACTGCGATGGGTGTAGTAATGACGGCGTTTTCTTTTGCTTCCGTGTTTGGCGTTCCATTTAGTTTGTATTTAGCGGAACGTTTCGATTGGCATGCGCCATTTTATTTCTTAGGCGGAGTTTCCCTGATCGTGTCGTTTTTAATTTCCCGCGGAGTTCCTTCCATGAAATCTCACATGGTTGGTCGCGGCAGCCACGATATTTGGGCCGGAATTAAATTGGTGTTTCACAGCCGGCAAGCGCAAACCAGCTTGGTATTTTTATTCTGCTTAATTTTTGGTCAATTTGTTTTAATTCCTTTTATGAGTGCTTCGTTAGTTATTAACGCCGGATTGCCCGAGCCACAGTTGCCTTTGATTTATATCACCGGAGGTTTGGTTTCTATTGTGACCGGCCCCCTAGTTGGATATTGGGCAGACAAATTTGGAAAGCACAAAGTATTCACGTTTGCGCTGTTAGGATCGATTCCTCCGATGGTGATGATTTCGCAGATTAGCCACCCACTGCCACTTTTTGCGACATTAACCTTGGTTGCTGTATTTTTTGTGTTTATGGGAGGAAGAATAAATCCTGCCATGGCGTTGGTTTCTGCCAGTGTTCCTGCGACCCATCGCGGAAGTTTTATGAGCCTTACCAGCTGTGTCCAACAGTTGGGCTCGGCATCGGCCTCTTATGCAGTGGGATTATTTATTGTAACTGACAAAACCGGGCATTTACTGAATTATGAATTTGCAGGATACCTCGCCACGTTTTTCAGCTTTTGTGCACTTTTCTTGGTGTACAGAATAACGGCTATAAAAACGTCGCCCGAAATAATTGCGACCGTACCTGCACCGGTTGGAGAAATGCATTTATGATCGTAGTTTATATTTTAATTGGCGCGATATTGGGATTAGGTTTAGGCCTATTCATTTATCGTGGCTACAAGAACTACGTGATTCGCCGGGCCCGTATGGAAGCGGTGGAAATTGTCGAAGAGGCTCAAGGACTATTAGAAGAAGTTGAAATAGCTTACCGGGAAAAAGTAACCGAATTAGAAGATAAGATGTGGGGGCAAATCGAAAAAGATATGCTTAAAACGGAAGACCGCATCGAAGATTTGGAAGGCGAAGTTGAAACCAGAAAAACTCGACTTACGAATGTCGAAGAAGAATCTAAAAAATTAATTCTGGCTCGCCAAACTGACATGAAGGAAAAAGAACGCAAACTTCAGTCAGCCAACGACCGCTTCCGAAATAAACAAAAACAAAAAGA
>JAZKJI010000050.1:0-2627 GCA_040384405.1 Bdellovibrionota bacterium | reverse complement strand
GAGATGAGAAGTGCACTACGAAGCCAAAGTGACGGCGTGGCTATTGCTGCCCCACAGATTGGGTATTCACTCCGAATTTTTATTGTGGCTGGAAAAATATTTGATAAAGATTTTGCAACCAATAAACCTGAGGACTTAGCAGTAGAAAATCAAATAATAACAAAAGAAACAAAAACAAAAAGAAGCGATGAGGTTGGATTTAGTCCGCGAAATTTCTGAAAAAACCCAGATTCCCGTTGATACAGCAAAGGCAGAGATCTCGGGGCAGTTAATTGCGGAAGCCCAAACTTCGATCCAAAGAAATATTGAACTTCAGGAAGAAAACTTTAAAGGTAATTTGCCAAAAAAAATGCGCCAAGTAATGGATGTGGCGCTTGATCGGTTCGCCCGCGCCTATTGTCCCGAGCGTGGGATTCACGCGGTTTATTATTCTGATCCGCAGTTAAAAAAATTATTTGTTACACATGCCGAAGCATTGACCGCAGCCATCCAAGAATCTTGCGGGTGCGATATCATCATTGATGAAAATAATGAAATGCTGGGCGTTGCGGGCTTTGATCCGGTTCGCCGGGAACTGACTCGTCGAACGTTGGAAAAAATGATGAAGGATAAGCGAAATGTTCATCCCGACATGGTTCGAAAAATTGCTGAAAATCAAAAGCGTGAGTTATTCCGCCAAATCAAAAATGATGGGGATAATTTAGCCAAAGAATTGAAACTTGATAACTTGCACCCTGAAGTCAGACGAATGATGGGAAGTTTAAGATACCGTTATTCATTTACTCAAAATCAATATTTTCATTGCGCGGAGGTTGGTTGGCTTTGCGGATTACTGGCTTCAGAACTTGGTTTAGAAATGAAAAAAGGCCGCAGATCCGGAATGCTTCATGATATCGGTAAAGCCATGGACCACGTCATGGAAGGCGGCCACGCAATGATCGGTGCTGACTTCATCGCCGCCCGCGGAGAAGGCCCAGAGGTTGTACACAATGTCAGGGCCCATCACTATGACGAACAACCCGATTCTGATTTAGCATTTCTGGTCATTGCCGCAGATGCCATTTCCGGGGCAAGACCGGGCGCCCGAAGATCTACCATCGAATCTTACAATCAAAAAGTTAATGACCTTCAAGACATCGCTCGAAGATTTGAAGGCGTCACAGATTGCTTTATCTTAAATGGCGGCCGTGAATGCCGAGTTCTAGTTAATGGCAAAAAAGTAAATGACTACGAAGCGCTGAGTTTATCCAAACAAATTGCGACCACTATTGAAGAAGAAGTGAGTTACCCAGGTCATATCAAGGTTGTTGTCGTTCGCGAGACAACGGTCGCCGAAAGTACGGCGGCAAGGCACTAACCATGCAGTCCCACGAAATTTATTTTCAGCGCAATCGAGGCGAATGGAAGTGGAAAGTTTTTTTCCGCATTACCAACTGGAAAATATTTTTTAATTCCCCATTAAAGTTTACAAATAAATTAAGGGCACTTTTATTAATTTTTGGCCAAACTTTATTTGGCCCTTATAAAGCATTCACGAATTTAAACTATATCCCAGGAAAAACCAGCTTCCGGCACAGAATTGAAATTTACCGCTGGCGAATGCCACTTCACAAAAGTGACAAGCAGTTTTCATTGGAGAAAAGCGGCCACGAAATCAAGTTAACGGGCCTGGAATATAATTGGCCAAATCTAAAAACTCCGGTTTATTTTGACGTGCTAACCGGCTACGTAGAGCCATGCACGACCAAAGCAAATTACAAAATGCCCCTTCTTGGCCAAACCTGCGACTGTAAAACCATACTCAATGATAAAGATGCTAAAATAACATTTAATACAACTTGGCTGGAAGGCGAATTCATTATGCTTCCGGAATATCACCAGGTTTTAAAATCTCGTTTCAACGAAGCGCTACCCTTCGACCAATTCCCTGCCCACTAAATAAGCATTGACTCATCAAATAAATTTCAGTTTATAGGACCAAAATTTCTGGCATCCTGATTGCTTGCCATATAAGTGATAAGCCAAAAGGTAACCGCTCAACATTTTTTAAAAGGGACGTCATGCGCACAATTTTTAGTTTAATTTTAGTTTTCGGAAGTATTTTCAGTTTTTCAGCCCAAGCCGATTCATTTTACTTAGAACAAAACGGAAAAAAATATTACTGCGAACAGGTAGAAGGCGGCACCCAATCGTGTTGGGAAAAATGCCCATACACATTCGGCAGTTGCGTCGATTCCTGCGGAGGCGGTTCAGAATGCTGGGACAGGTGTCCGTATACTTTCGGTAGCTGCGCCGAATCCTGTGGTGGCGGAAGCAGTTGCTGGGAAAAGTGTCCATACACTTTCGGTAGCTGCGCAGAAACCTGCGGCAACCAAGAACCGTTAGCGCCAAATGTTCTAAAAAGAATTTTAGGGACAGCGGTTGAAAGAGAGGAAGCAGAAAAGAACCGCGATCAAACTAAATAAATTTAATTCTGTAGAAGGTGCGGTTATAAATCCCACCACCGTTCGTCGTTCGGCGTCCCTGTACCGTTTCCCGAGGAGAACGGAAAAAGCAAGAAAGAGGCGAGCCGCGGAGCGGGAGGTTTTCCTTTCGCGATTTAGGGGCTCAGCGCTCCCTGGAGGGGA
>JAZKJI010000049.1:384-14961 GCA_040384405.1 Bdellovibrionota bacterium | reverse complement strand
TTTCCATCATGGAAAATCCCACTTATGCCGTTCGCCAATCCATCAATGAAAAATTAGGCTTTGGTTTCATGACGGCTCCGTTAGCTTCTTATCAACCATTGGGTGGATATCCGGGCTTAGAATTAGGAATCGATTATCACCGCCTGGATCTGACAAGTTTAGTGGACCAAGGATACATCCGCGGCTCTGACAGTTTAGATTTCATGGCCTTAACATTGGCCAAGGGTTTATATTACGATATCGACTTTCGATTTTCTGCCAGCATTATGCCGCAAACAACGACGATGCAGTTTTTTTCAGGAATGTTGCGATGGAAATTTTATGAACATCCTTCTTGGGCCCGTCTAACAGCAGTGATTCATTACAGCGGCGCCAGTTTTCCTGCAGCTACCCATCCAACGGCAACTCCTGCAGCTGAAACAAACTATGCGACTCAGGGGCAAGGTTATGACCTTGTTGTTTCCAGGGGGTTTGGAAGTTTTGAATTATTTGGTGGGGTCGGCCGCGCCCGATCTGTCAGTCAGTTCTTAGTGGACGTGACCGTCGGTCAAAAAGCTTACGTCCGACAAGATGATACTCTTAACAGATACACTGCCGGTTCAGCAATTAAATGGAAAAATGGATCTTTCAGTTTTGGAATGGACCGGGTTGTCCAAAATAAATACTTTATTCAAACTCAATTCGAACTTCTGTAATTCGATTAGTAGGCGCCATTCAGGGTACAAGTCATAATATTATTTAAAGTAAAGCCAGAGCCATTTTGAAATGGTGCAAAGTGATTATAACTTAAATTATCATTCATTGTGAAACCAACGCAGCGATTAGCGGGCTGGAATAAGCTCCCATCAGTTGCCACATTTTGCGGAAACGTATTTCGCGCTTTAGTCGTATTAATTTGAACGGACATCATATTTGTTAACTTTGTAACCCCACAAAAGGCATTAAATGTTTGGAAGTTACTCCCTAAAAACTTAATCATCTGCGTCTGCGTGGAAGTAGTACTGATTGGGCAAGACGGAAAGAAATCGTTCCACTCTTTAATACAAGAAAGAGTATTCCCTTCGCTGTCGGGATCAAATTGATAAATTCCCAAATTTAAAAGTGTCGACTCATGAAAACTGACTCCCGCCGGACGGGATACTCCAGTAGGTAAGTACTTCTCCGCGGTCGTGTCGTTGGATGAATTGTCTGCCGTCGTCAGCGATTCCATATAGCCTAAGCACATATAGAATTTGCTCCACAACTTTTGGGCTTTCAATTGCGAGCCGGCGTTTCCAGCAATGGCTTCATCACGATACTTGTTCATGGTGTTGATAAATGTGTTCACTTTGTTAATAGTAGAAGCGCTCGGAATATTTTGCCCCTGGTATGTTGTATTCAAAACAGTGGAACTAACCGGGCATAACGGATGGCTTAACAAACCATTCGATACATAAGTTGATTCGTTTGATGGTAATCCAAAAGCATAAGCTACGTATCCAAGTCTTGCGCGCGACGGCCGCATGCGCTTTAAAATTGCCCAACTTATTCGATCAGCAAATGTATTTTGGTTGGCAACTTCCGCCACGCAAGAATCAGTTCCGCTGGTATAGGAACTTGAATAACGAACTTTATTTAACTCTCGATAAGCCGCGTAGTAATTGTCGACGATTAACGAAACTGGTTTTGAAACATCGGTATACGTATCCCAAGTGATAGCACTAAAATCTTTTTCACTCATCGATGTCGGGGACATCGTTTGATAAGGGTCAGTGCAACCTGCTGCTGACAGCAAAACCGCACCCAGCAAGAGAGTTAGACCTTTGACCCGAAACCACGGAAAACCTGTGTCCATGGTTTCTTATCGGAGTGAAACCCATCCCCTTGAGGTATTTTGATACATGAAATAGCGGCTAATTCTTCTCGAACAAGAACATTTTTAGATAGGCACCTTCGCTGAAACCAAGGTGTCTTGGATGATCAGGTGGCAAGCCACCCTCCTCGACCAAACGCCAGCGCGGAACAAAACTTTCCTGGGCTTTGATCAGAACTTGTTTGAATAATTCCATCGTTAATAAACCTGAACATGAACAACTAACCATCAAACCGTTTGGCTTAGTCAAATCGCAGGCGCGCCGATTTAATTTTGTATAGGCATGCTGACCCTGGGGAAGATCCTTCTTTGATTTAATAAAAGCTGGCGGATCACAAATGACGATGTCAAAACTGTCATTTTGAAAATCATCCATATCTTTTAAAACATCTCTTTTAAGTTTGATTACTGAAAATCCAAACTGCACCACATTTGCTTCGGCCATCTCTAGCGCTTTTTCGGAAACGTCGACTAGATGAAATTCTGCATCCACACCAGCAGCCTTAAAATAATGAGCAAGTTGGGTCGACCAGTGGCCTAAGTAACAACATAAATCTAAAACTCGAACTTTCCCCTCGGAACGTGGTCTTCCTTTAAGGTAAGTTAATAACCTCTGAATGTTTCGAGTTTGATCTAGGAAAAAACCTGTTTTCTGTCCATTAAGTAAATCTGCTTTTAACCAAACCAATTCTTTAGCATTTCCTTGGCCGGATAAATCATTAATCGCGATTTCAGTTTTAGTGATGTCTACTTCACGGGGACCGTGAACCATGCGCGGCTGTTCTTCTTCGAGGCCTTCATATTTGCGGGCACCTACATCGTTTCGTAAAACAACACACGTTTTGTCTAATGGTAAAGCCTGCGGAAGTCCTTCTTCCAATAATAATTTAATTATATTTTCCCAACCAAAATTTCCACGCTGAAATGCCCGGTCTATTCCCAGCGTGGTGGTCTGAATAACAAAAGTTTGAAATTGAAGATCTTTTTGGCGACATAAATAGTAGTCGATAACGACGCCCGGTAAATAATCCCCTTCGCCAAAGCACAGTCTGAAACTTCCATCAAAACCGTCTTGCTTGCGTCTTCCCCAACACGCCTGAAGTCTTCGTACAAAAAATCCGCCTTCCAATAAATCATTTTCCCGGGAATCAAAACTGACGATTCGGGCATTAATCTTGGATTGCGAATTCCAATAGCCACGGCCAATAAATTCACTTTTGCTGGTACGGATTTCCACCAATGATCCATCCCGTAACTCGCGCGGAGTTTCCGAAATATCATAGTCAAAAACCCAAGGCTGCCCTTGCCGAAATTTTTTATCTTGCCCGGGCTTAATAGAAATTTGGATTAGCTTCTCCATCGAAGCTCGGTTTCTTTAACTGGATTTACAAAAGTGCGATTTTCCTGGGCCGACTTAAACCACTCACTTTTCAAAGCGTAATACCATTTAGCTTGAGTATCAGAGTCATTAATCAGCATTAAAGTTGGATCGTATTTCAATCCGTCCTGCTGTTTAGCAACCACATTGATATCTTGAAACAAAAAGTACCGGGCAAACCATTTAATAAAAGGTTTGATAAGTCCAAGCCATCCAATATCCCAATAAACGATTTGAAAGATTAAAGTGTTTTTTTCGTCCACCGGAGTTAATGCCGTAAATGAAAAGAAGTTATTTTTTCCAGCTTGGATGTGTTCGACCCGTGTACTTGGCAACTGAAAGGTAATTTCAGTCGTTGGTGCCCCACCAAAAATTTTATAAGCTTTAGAATTTGCTGAAGGTGGATGCTTAACCATTTGGAATCCAAAGTCCACCGGAGCAAATTTCTTTTTCTTTTGAATCATGGTTTTTTCAGAGCGCCACAAAAAACTTTTATGAACATAGGGCCCATGAGCTGGATCCATCAAACCGATAACCGCATGGTCAATATGACACGGGAAATGCTCTACCATGGTTACCCGTCGCTTTAAATTTCTTAGTCCCGTTAGTTCGGGAAATGGAATGGTCGCGGGATTTTCTTTTCGATCGTCACCTGTATATACCCATACCAGGCCCGCTTGTTCATGGGTTAGATAACGGCGAATTTTAATTTTACGGCAATCTAGATTTTGACCTTCACATAAAGCTGGAATCACCGTGCAGGTTCCCTCTTTATCAAATCGCCATCCATGATAAGGACATTCAACTTCGTCTTCGACAATGCGCCCATAGGAAAGTGGAATTCCCCGGTGTGGACACAAATCTCTTAAAGCGACGGCCTTTCCACTTTGATCACGGTACAAAACCACCGGTTGGCCTAATAGTACTTTTGAAATTGGTTTCTTTTTAGAGACTTCTTCGCTCAAGGCAAGGACATACCAAACATTTGATAAAACGTCTGTGGTCATCCCTGATTCCCGCGAAGCTCAGCTAATTGCAGAGTATTTTCCATCAACGAAATAATAGTTAATGGACCGACACCACCCGGTACCGGAGTAATTCCGCGAACGTGATCCTTAACTTCTTCAAAGTTAACATCACCTACAATTTTTCCATCCGCCCGACGGTGAATTCCAACGTCGATGACAACGGCATTAGGACCAAAATATTTTTTTCCAAACATCTGTTCACGGCCTGCAGCTACAACGACCACATCACCTTGGCGAGTGATCTCTTCAATATTTTCCGATTTAGAATGGACTTGGAACACGCTCATATCTTCATTTAAAAGAATTTGCGCCATCGGTTTTCCAACGATAAGGCTTCGGCCAATGATGACGGCTTTTTTTCCCTTTAATGGAATTTCGTAGTGTTTAAGTAACTGTAGAATTCCCCACGGAGTGCACGAGTAAACTTTCGCAGAATTTTTCATCAATTCGCCAACGGACCAAGTGCCCAATCCATCCACATCTTTGAGTGGCTCGATTAAATCGATCAGTGCATCTTCGTTAATGCCTTTAGGAAGGGGCAATTGCAGCAAAATTCCGTCAACTTCCGGATTTGCATTAAGGCTAGTCAGTAAAGTTGCGACAAGTTTTTGTTGGGCAGAAATATCTCCGGCAGCCTTTAACTCATCTAACGTAATATTGTGAATGTTGGATTTCATTCCAAGTTCAGTAGCCATCTTTTGTTTTCGACCAACGTAAACTTTGCTGGCCGGATCTTCACCTACCAACACCACATCCAGGCGGGCCGGGCGATTCCGGGTGCGCTGGAAATTTTCCGCGCGCGTAAGGAGTTTTTGTTTACGGGCATCGACCACGGGTTGACCAGATAAAATCATGGCCTTAATTTGATCTTTTTCCAGAAGCAAAACAAGGATTTACACACAGAAAAACCCATTGACCAAAAACCATCCCTTACAGTAAGGTCGGGCTGTCCAATAAATGACCATAAAGGGGATCCCATGGCTGAAAAAGTAAAGCTTTCCAAAGACGGTAATTCCATCGATTTCGTACAAAGCGAAAGCATCCCTACCTCCGTCAAAAAATTCCGCCAAAGCCCCGAAATTGAAGGATTTTATCGATTCATCTATGAAAATGATTTGCAGCGTGAAGCGTTTGAAATCATGGATCGCATCGTAACTGAAAGAAAAGCCAAAAAGGCCGCAAGCCGTAAAGAATTAAAAGCCGCCGAAGCTTTGGTTAAAGCCGAAATTAAGGCTGAAGCCGCAAAAGTAGCCGCTAAATCCGAAGTTAAAGCCGCTCCGGTAAAGGCTGCAACCACTAAACCAGCGGCCACTGCTAAGCCCGCTGCCCCAAAAGCAACGACGGCAAAAGCATCAGATAAAGCTTCAAAGTTAAACGGCAAAAGCGGTTCAAAACCCGCAAAGGCAGCTCCGGCTGGTAAAAAGCCAGTTAACAAAGTCGCAAAAAAGCCGGCTGGCAAAAAGAAATAGTCCGCCCCGTCCGGCTGACAATCTGAACTGATAATTAACAAGTCCCCATAAATTCCACATTTTTGCATCTGGGACTCTCCTATACAAAGGGGAGCCTCATGTTTCATTTTCCTAAAAGCCTTGTCCACACGGTCCTAAATAAAAGTGGTCGAAGCCTTATCCACCCAGTTCAAAATAAAAAAGGCCAAAGCCTAATCGAATATTTAATCCTAGTTGCCCTGGTTGCAGTCGGATCGATGGCTGTTGTTAGGGTTGTCGCAGGTAATGTCAGCGTAAAATACGCCCAAATTGCAGAGGCTTTGGGAAGTAAGAAAAATTCCAGCGCCGAAGTTAAGGACATCACCGACAACATGGTGTCCAAAAAAGATCTAACCGACTTCCTTCAAGGCGCAAAAGATCGTGAAAATAAACAATAAGGGCCAAACCCTTATCGAGTTTGTTGTTATTTTCCCCGTGATAATAATTTTTATCACGGGGCTGATGTTAGCACTTTACCTTTTTTTCGTTACCCACTTGATCAAATTCGTTGCTGAAGAAACCCTATACTGCTCACTTCATACAAGCTCGCAAATTTGCCAGGCGCAAAAACGAAAAATTTTATTTCTGCTGCCCGGTTTGGAAATCAAAAGTTTTAAGGTTCAAGAATCCGGAACGAACAGGTCGGTCACGCTTCACTGGCAACTTCGTAACAGCTTTTTCCCTCGCGTAGGCCAAAACATTTTCATACGGACAGGAACCGATGCCTTCAATCACAAAATGCAATAAAGGTGTTTTTGCCATTTCCGGAATTGGATTTACTATGATTTTTTTATCAATGGTATTTTGCGTATTTCACGCTCTGGCGTTCGTACAAACCGAAGTGCTCACGGCCAGAATTTGCCGGCGCGAAACTTCCCGCGCACTTAATGAGATTAAATTCAGTTTTGAAAAGCTCTTTTCCTTAAATTCTAGCGCCGAACTTTTACGAACCCGGTGGCTCGCCTTAGAAGCGCAGATTATTGCCGCCGAAGCATTGCTTCCCGAAAGCTTGCCGGCCTTGACCATTCTACTTCAGCAAAAGGCTGTCTTACTCATTCAGCGCCAGCAGTTAGACCACACCCAAAAGTTTATCTTAAATTCTATCGACCTACAGAGTTTAAATTTTCGAAGTCAAATTTCATTGGCCCTGAAGTCTTACAAGTCGTCCGGAGTTTTAAACTATAAACTATCTAACCTGCAGATTTATACCCTTCAATCTGGAATAGCTTTTCCGGACATTCCGGATATTGCCCCGGTTTACGGCCTCCACCCACAGTGGAATCAAAAAGCTTATGTGTCTGTTTCTTGGAATGAACGTCAAACAAGCGAGGACTCATGGATTTCCGGAAATCTAGAAAAATTAGAATGGAATTCCGGATGTTCATTTGCCTTAGGTGCAAAACCAATAGGGCTTGTTCCTCAATTGCAAGTAGTTGCGCGGGCACTCAGCAGGGACAGGCTTTTATTGAGGCGATGATCTTGATGTTAGTTCTGGGAATTACGTGTTGGACGTTTTTTATTATTTTAAAGGGGTGGAGCAATGAATTTAAAAAGCCTGAATTTTGGATTGTGGAAACAAAGATATCAGCAGATTCCGGAAGCCGTTAGGTCGGTCGCGATCCTTGCTATTTTATTAGTGTTTATTGTAGTCGTTAAAGAATTTACGAAGAAAAAAGAAATGACGACCAAGGGAATAAACATCGACAGCAGTATCGATACGGTAATCCCGGCAGGTTTTGTTTTGGTACCCGTGGAAATTTCAAATATTGATTCTATTGGTCCGCTGATCGGGACCCAAGCCGTGGTGGATTTATATAAATTTAACGAAAAAGGTGTCGCTACAAAAGTTGCCAAACGAGTAAAAGTTTTGCGGGCACCTTACAATCCGAATGTATACGCAGTTCTTGTAAGGGAAGAAGAAACAGATTTATTAATGCGCCACCAAGGTGCTTATTACGCTGCAATTCAAAATGAAAATGTTAAAAGCAGCGGAGTTACTCGTCCTGCAGGAAAAAGTTCAAAGATTTCAATTTCCTATTCACCCTAAATTTAAATTGCCACTTTCGGAGGAGCCCTTTATGAAAACTCTCGCGCTTATTTTATTTTTATTTTCGGCAATCAATTGTTTCGGTAACCCTCAGTTACAAGAAAAACTTTTTCAATCGATGCAAAATCACCAAGAGGCTAAGGGCACAGACCAAGTTTTCACTGAAGAAGTGTTAAAACTAAAAGCAGACCCCCAGTGGTCAGAAGATCAAAATTTATTTTTAAAAGATTATCTAGATTCACTTTCTGAAAAACGGCAACAAAGCTTAGCTAACTTGATGGGAGCAGAATCGGAAACTGAATCGAGTAACGCACCCATGGATTTGAACGAAGCTGAAAAAGAAAAACCCACCGTCCATGTTGCTCCCAGTGGAGCGTGGAAAAAGTGGGTTCTTGGGGTTGTGGGCGTAGCTTTATTTTTTACGCCCTACAAACTAGTTTTCTATGCTTTATAATTAGCGGCCCGGTCTTCCACCGGCTGCGCCGCCACCTGGTGTTCCAACTCCACCGTCGACAAATGGACTTCCACCATTTACTCCGCCATTGACTGGAACGCCCGGTCCGCCACCTTGAGCGCCACCTGGTCCACCGAAAGGACTTCCGCCGAATTGACTGCCGCCACCAAATTGGCCAGCGCCTCCGAATTGAGCTCCACCTGCGAAACCTGGATTTGGTCCACCGATAAATGCGCCCTGATTTCCGCCGAAATTACCTTGAACTCCGGCACCTACACTTATGTATGCACCAGCTCCGGCTCCGCCACCTGCGCCGCTATTTCCGTAAAGATAGCTTCCACCGCTAGCAAGCGCTGCTTGATATTTTTGATAAGCTGACATTAATTCCATACGAGCATTTGCAGCTTGTTGTTGCGCTACCATTTGGTTTTGCAAATTTACCATTTGTTGTTGGTAAGCAGCCGCTGCTTGTTGTTGTTGGAACTGAAGTTGAGCCTGTTGTTGTTGTAACTGATATTGAGCTGCCGCTGGATCATATTGCATTGCTTGTGCGTATGGATTTGCGAATTGAGCTTGGGCCTGACCCCAAGGATTGTACTGAGCTCCGCCGCCACCACCAACATTGAAACAACCTGTTTGGTTACATACCATTTGTCCGCCGCCGCCGCCAACATTGCCACCGAAATTACCTTGAACTCCGGCGCCGCCGTTACCGCCACCCATTAATTGTGCGATCAAACCTTGAATCGGATTTCCGCCGCCGAATTGACCGGCACCGTAAGCTCCGCCGTTAACTCCAGCCCATGGACCTAAATATCCGCCGGCACCAATTCCAGCATTTGGCATTGAACCATTAGAATTATAACCAAAAATTTGAGGACCGGCCGCGCCGACTCCGCCCTGAGCGTACGCTCCACCAATTGCACCGGCACCACATGGGCAACCCGCTGCTTGGATACACATACAACTTCCGCCGCCACCGACGTAAGGACTCATTACGCCATTCGCGCCAATTTGAACATTGCCACCATTACCAATATTAAATGGACTGTTTGTCGCGAACGGATTTGCCGCTGCCCCGTAACCATTTATCGCAAGTGCCGGATTTACGTTATAAGCAGTGTTCGTATTAAATGGATTAAAACCTTGATTGTATGGACCACCCTGACCTTGCACATTTCCGTCAAGATATGGATTTCCGAAAGCCCATTGATTTGCATTTCCGTTGGCGTTTCCGTTTGTATATTGATTTCCGTTAACCCAACCTGGATTTCCAGCGCATCGCATGCTGCCTTGAGCTCCGCCCAGTTGACCTTGTCCACCAGAAAGTAAACCTAAAACTCCGTTAGCAACTAATCCGCTGCCAGCTAGAATTCCAACGGCATTTGTACCTTCAGTTGGATGACCAATATTAGCATTGTAGTCAGCAATATCCATTGCAGTCTCGTGCGCTGCGAATCCGTAACCAACACCTAGGCCGATTTGTAAAAGGCTTCCCATGTTATCACCAAGCCAAGCACCGATTCCGCGACCTTTTTTAGATCTTTCGCAGTCAACGCAAAATCCAGCTTCCGTTTCTATACCTAAATTTCCACCAAGACGAACTTCGCCAGATTGGATATCTGCTACGTAGGATTCCATTTCTAAATCATACGCATCGTTAATGTATTCCATTTGGTCTTTTAAAGTCGCAACTTCGATATTTAAACGATCAACCGCTTCAACTTGGCGCTGATAATTTGTTACTGCAGTATTACAATCAGAAGAGGCAGAAGATCCAGAACGTTTGTGTTCAGACATTTTACAAAGTTCAACCGATGAAAGAACCGCGTTTTTACCATTTTTTCCAACCGGGCAAGCAGCTTTCCACTGAGTCTCGGTGAACGGATCGAATTCGTATTCGCCTTTTTCTTTTTCTACTTTTTCGCCGCCCTCTTCACCTTGAACTTGAGTAGCCTCTGTATCCAAGTTGTAACTTGCGCAAGTAACGCCATCTTTTCTGGCATTTTGAACGTGGGATTTAATTGTTCCGATAGCGCTAACGTTGAAAATCAAACGAAGTTTACCTTCAGACTTTTTGAAATCAAGTTCAGCTCTCTGACGAGCGCGATCCTTAATTTTCAATTCAGCCGCGGCTTCCTTGTATTGTTTCTTCAGATCTTTCATCTGATCGTTACCCTGAAGGATAGTTTTATTTCTCTGCACCGCTTGGCCGCAACCTTGTTGACCCATCGTTAAACCGGTCCCGTAGTTTGCGCCGTAATTTGCTCCGCCGCCAACGACGTACTGAGCGTGAGCCGTCGAAAAAATAATTCCGACCGCAAGTGCAACTAAAGCATTGAAAAACTTCATACATCTCCCCTTACAAGGAATGATAGACACATATATGTAATTATCGTCAGGATACCATAAACCTTGACTCAAATTGAGGAATCTAGACAGACAGCGGGGCTTTCGCCGGGGTGGTCCGGCTTCATTTTGAGTCACCGTATGTAACCCAGACCTATTGCATAAATATATTTTTGTTTATATAGCTGGACCTGGACGTGATAACTCAGACGGTCTTGTCGGCCTTGTCCCCAGGTCCTCAACGAAAGCCTAGCCTACCGTTGGCCTTCCCGCTTAGCTTCTATTACAATTTAAAAATGCAAAAACCATTCGTCTTGTGCGTGGACGACGAAATCGACAACTTAGAAGCACTTGAGCGCGTATTTCGAAAGAAATATAATGTGCTTAAAGCATCTTCCGGCCCGGAAGCACTGCAGTTACTGCAATCAAGCCAAGAAACTATTGCTTTAATCATTACTGATCAACGAATGCCCGAAATGACCGGCGTCGAATTACTGCAAGAAGTTCAAAAATTGCGACCTGAAACAATGAGAATTTTACTAACCGGTTACACGGATTTAGAATCAGTAATTACGGCGATCAACGATGGGCAAATCTATCGGTACCTAACTAAGCCCTGGGATCCGGTTGATTTAGTTCAAACGGTCGATAGCGCTGTTGAAAAATATTATTTGCGCCATGAACTTCAAGAAAAAAACCGCAGCTTGGAAGCCGCCTATCTTGAATTACAGTCTCTGGATAAAGCAAAAAGTAACTTTATGATTTTAATTAATCATGAACTCAAAACCCCGCTAACTTCGATTCTAAACTTTACTTACTTGCTTCAAGACACGGCAATGTCAGATGAGCAAAAATCCTACCTTCAAAAGGTTTCGAATAGCTCTGAAAAACTTAAAAAAATCATTGATGACGTATTGTTAATTATGCGCTCGGAAACCGGCAAGGTAGAGGCTAAAAAACAAACAATTAAACTGGAACATTTCTTGGGTTCGATGCGCTCGTTCTTTGAAAAACAAATGGAAAAGAAAAGTGTTACGTTGAAATTAGATTTGCAGGTTAAAGAAATCGTTTCAGACGAAACTTTTTTAAGCCAGGTGTTCTCGCGGGTAATTCATAACGCCATCAAATTTTCGACGGCAAATTCCGAGATTTTAGTCCGTAGCCAACTGCTTGGTACCGATAAAGTCAGAATCGATATTAAAAACGTAGGACCTTCTATTCAAGAAGGCGCGATAGAGAAAATCTTTAAGCCATTTCATTTAGAAGAAAATGTTCTCAATCATTCGCAAGGAATGGGTTTGGGACTTAGCATCTGCCAAACTTTGCTCAAACATTTGGGATCTGGCTTACAGGTAAAGAATCTTCCGGACGGAGTGATCGTAAGTTTTGACTTGTCCGCCGAAAATGTCGTCCCACGGCCATCATAAGCCTTAATCCATAGTTCAATCCGCCACGGTTATTGTATCCCCGTCCGCCATGACAAATATAATTTGGTTTTTCCTGTGGCTTAATTTTTCCCACCCAACTTTCGCGGCGGACACTCTGGCATTAAAAACTGGAATTGTTACTCCTGGCGGATCCCAAATTCAGGTCCCCGTCGGCCAAAGTTACAAGATTCCTTTTCCGGTCCGTAAAGCATGGATCAGGGACCGCGAATTAATTCAGGCCGAAGAAAAAAAAGGATTCCTTTGGCTGACACCATTAAAAAAAGGGGAAACGCTTATCCGGTTGGACGAACGTGACTTCACTTTTCAAGCACTGGGAAACGATAGCCTAAAATTTTGGAAATCCTTTCGCGGAAAAACAACCTGGATTGGTTTGGATACAAAATTCAAAGGTGGCGAACTGACGTTCACAGGCAATCTACATCTAAAAACTTTTTACGACGATATCGTCAAACGTGCGGCAAAACACAATACTAGCTTTGTCTTAGAAGTATCGATGGATGATCAACTAAAAAAATACATTCTCGAACGCATTCAAAACTCCCTTAAGAAATCTGGATTGCAAGATCCAGGGATCAACATAACTGAACCATTTGTCTTAACGTTAAATCCAAATCATCCGCACATATCCGATTACCAAAATATTTTAGGAGCACTGGGCGTAAGAGTCGTCAGCCAGGCCAGGGCATTTTCCGAAAAGTCGGTTGTGCGTACTAAAATAACAATTTTAGAAGTTCAAAAAAATATAAGTCAAAAATGGGGAGTTTTGTGGGAGGGGAAATACAAAGCAGCACTTTCCCCGGTTGCACGCCTTCAAGATAATCTAGATGTAGAAATCCAGGCTTTAGAAAACTCTGGCCAGGCAAAAGTATTAGCTTCACCTAGTTTATTATGCCTCAGCGGCAGTGAAGCTGAATTTCTAGCAGGTGGAGAATTTCCGATCAAAACTTCGGGTTACCGCCAGGAAGGACTTACCTGGAAAAGGTTCGGGGTTTACTTAAAAGTTCGGCCCCTTGTAGATGCCGGCCAAAGAATTCAGTTAGCACTAGAAACCGAAATATCCCAAGTCAGCGGAATTGTAGAAAATCTTCCGACTATGAGTACGAACAAAGTCATCAGTCACTTTGAAGTCAGTAATGGCCGCACTATCGTCTTATCCGGACTGATTCAAAATTCTACTTGGAAATCTGATCAAGGTATTATTGGCTTAAAAGATATCCCGATTTTGGGTGCCCTATTTAAAAGTACCGACTTTCAAGAGCGAAAAACTGAATTAGTGATTCTGGTAAAACCTGAAATAGAAAATGATTCTGATCCAGTTACCAATGAAACAAGTGCATTAAATAGTTTAAGAGAAATGGAAATCCTAAAGGATAAATTAAAATGACGGAACATCATCCGCTATTAAAATCAGCTTATCTTTCAATGCAAGAAGAGGTATCGCGACTGGATCCCTACTTTTCCGACTCTACGACCACGGATGTTCTGGCAAAAGTATTTGAAAAACAAACTTCCCAGTTCACGTCCGAAATCAGGAAAAGGATGTGGGACGAATTTTTCGGCGAAGGACCTCTCGTGCCGTTATTGTCCAATAACACCATCACTGAAATAATGGTCACGAATTTTAACCAAATTTGGTTTGAAGGCGCCGACGGAAAATCACAACTTTCGGATCACTTTATCAACATGGAAAGTTATGAAAAATTTGTTCACCGATTTTGCCAAGACCGGAATATCCCACTTAGTTTTGACCACCCGTTTGCTGAATTCAGTTTTGGCGAGCATCGCTGGACATTTATTTATTCCCAAGTATCCCGGGGGAAATTCCAAACCTGCATCCGCCGAAAAAATACGATCCCTTGGAGCTTGTCCCATTTGGAAAGTACTGGTTTTTGTACATCAGCAGAACGCGAAGGCCTAAATCAGATCATTCATCAAAAACAGAATTACCTAGTGGTCGGAAGTACCGGTTCCGGCAAAACGACTTTACTGAATTCACTGTTGCGGGAAATTCCCGGCAACGAACGCGTTGTAATTTTAGAAGATACGGAAGAGTTATCACCGCCCAATGAATTGTCTTGTGCATTGACTTCCCGAAAAGCAGTTGATCAACAATTTCGCGCCATTGATCTGCATGACTTATTAAAAGTTAGTCTTCGATTAAGACCGGACAGGCTGGTTGTGGGTGAAGTCAGAGGTGGCGAAGCAAAAGATTTATTACTGGCGCTTTCCTCGGGTCATGCAGGAAGCTTTGCTACCTTGCACGCGGATAATCCGGGGCAAGCACTTTTACGATTGGAAATGTTAGTGCAGATGGGTGCTCCGCAATGGAGCTTGGATTCAATCCGCCGACTTATCCACCTCAGTATCCACGGTATCATCGTCGTCGGAATTGAAAAAAACAAAAGAAAGCTCCAGGGAATTTTTCGAATTCAATCCCTGGAGAGTACTGGATTTATTCTGGAACAATATCCGTAAGATCTAGTTCTCGCACCTGAGTCGCTAAACGCTCGGATAATGCAGGATCATCTTCTTTG
>JAZKJI010000049.1:0-374 GCA_040384405.1 Bdellovibrionota bacterium | reverse complement strand
AGAGAAAATTTATCCGCCATTTCAGTAGCAATCGATACTTTATCCCCGGCAAGTTGTTTGCGAGCTTCATCACTCACAGAAAACTTATCTTGAATCTCATACGTGCTAGCTAAAGTAACTTTTCCCATCGGTCTTCCGAAGGCAGGAGCACCGGGTCTTACAGGTTGAGAATTGGACACATCGGTTTTACTCGTTCGAGTATTCGCCTTTATGATTCCGCTTATTTTTTCCATTACCACCTCCATGTGGTCGCAAAGCCCATCATGGACTTTCCTTACTTTATGTATCGGCTTGATACGGCCCAACTTGAGACTCTCGGCTCGGTTCTGGCCTTGGGTCGTGGGGGTCGGGCTCGCGACCAACCGATCGGCGAG
>JAZKJI010000048.1:0-2162 GCA_040384405.1 Bdellovibrionota bacterium | reverse complement strand
ACCACGTCAGCCATGATTAAGGAATTCCCAGCAATATGCGCTCGTGTGTATCAGCCATTAGTTTTTTCATCCACGGATCTGGTAAGCGGTCAGCCACCAGAATGAAAGTATCAGTACAAAGCTGAATGCGGTAAACCGTAACTTTTTCCAAGTCGGTTGGAAAAAAACGCGCAAACATTTTTGTCCACTTATGATGTTCCGTTTTTTGAACTTGGCTGAAAATGCCTCGTCCAACAGGTCCTTCCAATGAATTAGCCGTCGGATTTTTAACCACTCCGCGATTGAAGCATAGCAGTTGTTGCCATTGGCCTTTGCTATCTTGTTGGAAGTAAATTCCAGCTTCAAATACCGAACTCAGTCTAAGGAATAGACTGCAAAGTCTTTCCTGGCGTGCTTCCGGTAATGATACGTGAAGTGAAGATACAGTTGACCAATCACGAGTCCAGTGATTTGCGGGTTCATCGTGATTAGCGTTTTCAAATAAGTCTTTTATGGTGCGATTCAAGTTGAGTTGCATTCGATTAGTTTACTCAACTAGTGGCGCAACATCCATAGCGATGAAAATTTCTCGCTCAAACCCCAACTTTTGAAGTGTGGTTTTAAATTCCTCGACTGGGACGGAAGTGGGGAGAAGGATGCTAGCTCTACCTACCTTGAGCCAGTTTGCGGCTTTTAAGAAAGCTTCTTCTAGCGAAACCCGGGAATCCAGGCCTGCAACCACATAGCGGGCCATAAAGTGTGGCGGCGAGAGGTAAAGCATTAATCCCGAATCAGCTAATTCCCCCGTGGCTTTAAGTCCGACTTCGGTTACAAAATCTTTTTGAGGTTCGGTCAGATTTTTAGTTACGTGTCGAAGGCTATTTGAAATTCCAAAATTCAGATACCAATCGATTTGACGCTGCAGAGGGCTTAAGGAATTCCACTGCATGAAAAGTAAATCGCAAGGGCGCTGCCAAATATGGGCTGCCGATATTACCTGAGTTCTCATGACTTAATTTTTTGCGCTACCTGATCGAGGACGCCATTTACGAAAGAGGTGGAGTCACTTGTGCCGTAAAGTTTCGCTAATTCCAGTGCTTCACTGATTGCAACTTGATGCGGAACTAATTCAGCAGCAAATGCCATTTCATAAGTTGAAAGACGCATAATATTTTTATCAACGCTGGCCATGCGATCTAGCTTCCAATGCCGGCTGGCCGCTTGGATTTTTTCGTCAATAGCTGCCAAGTTTTTATCTATCCCTTGAATCAATTCCTGAGCGTAGGAAAAGGAATCTTCTGAAACATCCGGAGAGTAAAGCGAAGCCAATTCAGCAACGCTGGCATTTCCCTTGAAATCGGTTTGGTAAAGCCATTTAAGGGCTAGCTCTCTTGATGTACGACGATTGTTTTTCATTGAGATAATTTCGGTGGTGGAACCAGCAAGGAAAGTTGACCATTAGTAGATTCGACAAATTCGCGAAGTTCTTCGTCGTCCAAAGTTTCCACGAATTCTTGAACGTCTTTGAAGGTGCGGTAAACACTGGCAAACCTAATGTAAGCCACGTCATCCAACGCTTTTAATTCGGCCATTACTTTTTTGCCGATTAATCGGGAAGAAACTTCGTTCTCTCCGCGGTTAACAACCCACACGGAAATTTTATCAACCACCGCTTCGATCAAATTTAAACTGATTGGACGTTTCTGAGCAGCGGCTTGAAGGCCTTTAAAAATCTTTTCGCGGCTATAGGGTTCGCGGCGGCCGTCCTTTTTAATGATCATTGGATATTGAAGTAGAATTGTTTCGGCCGTAGTGAAGCGAGCCTTACACGATAGGCATTCCCGGCGGCGGCGAATGGAACCGTCCTTTTGTACGCGCGTATCTAATACGCGGTCATCGATGTGTCCACAAAACGGGCATTTCATATCTACTCCGATTTCTAACCTAGGTTCCCGGCCTGAGGGGGTCAACACAAGGGCTAGTATTCCGAAGGGCGTCATACTACAAAATACGGATGAATGTGGTATTATCCGGCGATGATGAAACTAAAAAATTATCTAATCGTTGTAATTTCGTTGGTAGCAATCGTCAGTGGCGCGGGGCAAGCTTTTGCTAAAGAGGCTCAACCAGTTGTGGGCCGCGATGCCGCCGCAACTTATTTCGAGAAAAAAGAGCCGGTTGAA
>JAZKJI010000047.1:0-6229 GCA_040384405.1 Bdellovibrionota bacterium | reverse complement strand
ATGAGGAAGAAATTCGAAATTTAGTGTCCGCTTACTAGAGGGGATTAGGAAAAGATAAAACTAAAAGAGGAAAAGTGATGAGGAGAAAAGATGAAGTGGAGAATCGAATGGGGAAAAAGAAAACGGAGTATGACTGGGGGGAATCATACTCCGTATTGGGGGTGAAAGTCGGCATACGGGGGGACATATGCTGTGTTTCACTTGATTAGTATTGCTAACTTGGGGCCATCGTTATTCGCGAATATATTCGCTATGGCATGGATTGGGGATGTCGAACTCTTTGTTTAGGACGTAGATTGGCAGAACTTGTTTTACCGTTTCTCGAAATGAAACGCCGCAAGTTACTGCGGCAGAAATGCTAATTCAGAATTTTGTTAGTATCTAATTTTATAAAACCTAAAACGTTGCGTGCAGAGACAGTTCTAAACCTGACGATTCAATTTCGATGGGGACAGCTGTGTTGAAAACTATTAAATCTCCGGATTGGCGCATTTGTGCATAGGCTACATCAAGGCCGATGCTTTCTGAAATTTGAAAGCCCGCAGAAACTTGGCCACCCAGAGCAGGGGTTAGGGATTGAATTTCTGAACCCGCATAGTTGCTGGAAAATTTGCTAACGTTAGGACCCAACTTCATATTGAAGTAAGAATTAAATGCGTAACCAACGTTTGCATCCAAGCGAATCATGTCCGCGCGCCCGTCTCGATTTTTAATATCCAAGTAAGAAATATTTGTGGTCCACCCAAAAGACCCCGGGTCCAAAGATGCATACCCCAGGGCAGCGCCGGCCGTTTGATCCATTTGAGTAGCTTCATTACTCGGAATATAAGCAATTGAGGAATCAGTTTTAACTAAAATAGAGGGAGCAACCGCCAAGGCAGAAATTCGAAACCCTTCCCGGGAACTACTTTGTTTACGTCCACCACCCATCGCGATCATTGCATCAAATTGGGCAAACGCAGAAGAACCAACAAACAACGAAAGTATCAAACCAACTATTTTCAAAAAAACCTCCACAGCTATAGAAAGCGTAACAACTAAAAAGCCAAATGCAAAGCCAAGCAAATCAATGCCAACAATCCAGCAAAATCCAAAAAAAAAGCCCGACCATAGTAGGGCCGGGCAATCAAAAATAAATCCGATGAGATTTAAGAATTAGATTTCGCGAGTATTAGGTAAAGCAGGCTCACGCTGAAAATTAATTTCCTCGATATAAAACTGAGTAGTCGGAACATAAAGTGTTGCCTGATCAGATTGCACCGATTGCGTCGCTAAGCCACCAATTGTCGTATTACAAGCAAGTTCAATAGCAATTTTGGAAGTGCCCCCTCGTTTGATTACTTTATTGGAATAGTAATCCTTTCCCATCATAGGCTCTGATGTAACGTCTAGGATTGACCCAGCACGAAGAACTCGTTGAACACGTTCATTCGGAGCCGGGCTAGTAATAAGAAAACATTCCCCTTGCCCAGCGCCAATTCCAATACGTGTTTTTGAAGCTCCCAGTTCCCAAAACACATCTTTGTGTACAAATATTCGCGAACCCATAGGAGTACCACGCTGGCTATAATACGTATGCAAGTTAGGATATTGTCGAATTTCATGAAGTGCGATAAATGGCGGAATTTCCTGGGCAGGACGACTACCAGCAGTCTGATCAAAAGTAATTTCCCCACCAGCAACCTTACGAGGAGCATGAGAAGCACACCCAAAAAACCCAAAAACCAAAACCAATAATACAAAATTGCGAATCATAAAAAGAGACCCCCGAAAAAAAAGAGTTAATCAACCACAACAAAACGCTAACAAGCCCCCACCACCAAAAGCAACAAAAACAAAACCAACAATATATAGACAGAAGTAAAATCGAAAACAAATGTACCCAGACCACCACCAAAAAACCAAAGCTCCCAACAAAGCCAGTAACCCTCCGAAAAAAGTCTAATGCAATTTTGATCGATCAAACCCAGAGCAATCATTTATAAGTTCCGAAAAAGTCGCGCAAAAAAGAAGTAGAGCGGTTCAATTCCCCGATGCGAAGCGAGTCCCCGCGCTGAGGGCTCCGCGCCCGACACGATGTCGTACCAAAGGCGACGGAAGGGCAGGATGCCCGGCCCTCAGCGCGGGGACTCGCTTCGCATCGGGGAATCGAACCGCGACCACACTAAGGTCGTGTACTTCGTACACATCCTAAACATTCTCTCCAACTAAAACGTATCAAAATAAAAAACTGGACTCATTCATTTTGAGAATCGCTCCGATCTGAGATGTACATGAAGAACCGGTGCAAGATGTGCCGTTAACGCCAATGGATGGCAATTCGTCAAGGAGGATGAATAGTACAAGGAGGACTATTATGGGAATGCGTATATCAACAAACGTCGCGGCACTGAACGCGCAAAAGAATTTGTACATGACGGGAATTAACGTCAACAAATCAATGGCCAAACTAGCGTCTGGCTACCGAATTAACCAAGCTGCAGATGATGCTGCAGGATTGGCGATCTCCGAAAACCTAAAGGGTCAAATCCGAGGGTTACGACAAGCAAACAGAAATGCTAATGATGGTATCTCTCTGGTGCAAATCGCAGAGGGAAGCTTAAACGAAGTATCGAATATGTTAATTCGATTTCGTGAATTAGCGGTCCAAGCAGCTTCTGACACCATTGGTGATACAGAAAGAAAATTCCTAGATGCCGAATATCAACAGTTAAAGTCCGAGGTTCAGCGTGTGACTGAGTCTACGAACTTCAACGGTTACGACCTTCTTAACGGAATGGGCGGAGTACTTGATATTCAAGTAGGCACAAACAACGATGCATTTAAAGATCGTATCTCTTTTAACTCTGGCGCAGCTAACGCGACACTTGAAGCGTTGGGCATGACAGCTGAAAGCGTTGAAACAAAAGCAGGAGCTCAACAAAGCTTAGCGGTTGTTGATAATGCGATGATTTCAGTTAATGCAATTCGCGCAAACTTCGGAGCTATGCAAAACAGACTTCAATCAACCAGCAATAACTTGCTAGTTTATGATGAGAATATGTCTGCAGCAAACAGCCGAATCAGAGACGTTGATGTGGCTCAAGAGACTACTGAAATGACAAAAAACAACATCCTAATGCAGGCTGGTGTGTCAGTTCTTGGTCAAGCGAACCAGATCAATCAATTAGCTTTAAAACTATTAGGCTAATAATCCAAAAAAATAATTCCGGAATGAAAGTTCCGGAAACTTAAAATATTCGAAACGTATTTCCCATGGAGCGGTCATCTTCAGCCGCTCCATATTATGGGTACATGAAGAATGACTAAGTCAGACCACCCGGAAATTTCTTGCGGCAGGAATTATAATATCCTTTGCGCCAGAACAAGAATGGGTACTTAAGTCATTGCCACTAAAGGCTTTGTAAAATCTTTTCCAGTTTTTCCCACAGGGATGGACTAATTAGATCCGAAGCAATGACATAGACAGGTTCTTTGTCTTTAGGGGCACCTTTTTTCATTTCCGATGGCAGGGACCCTGTTCCGCCTACTTGTGACAGCCAATTTTTTCTAACTGATAACGAGTTAGAAATTAATATACCTTTAAAGTTATCGAAAGTTTTTTTCGGTGCCTTTCCATATTCGAAAGAACTCAACACCGCAACTGTCGGATCACTCTTTACCATTTCAATGTCTTGATATCCTATTTGCATAGCATGCTTAAATTTCTGCCGGCTGGGAAACTTAGACGTAAGTATAAGATCAAGATGGTCCATCAAAAAATGGGATTCCAAATCATTAAGATCAAAAATATCTAAGCTGACTTGTCGAACTCCGATGTCCTTGATCGCTCTTCTGGAAAGTTTAGTTGCTTCTAAAGTTAGGCCTTCAAGGGTGCCGATCTTTAATTCGGAAACAATCGTATCTTGAGTTAAAATTTGAATCTCGGAATCCAATCGGTGCAGATGTCTTTCAAAAACCAAAGACAAATCAAACGCTACTTGAGTCCAGGCAGATTTTCGTTTCGCCGTGCGATCCAATAGAACAACTTTTAATTCTTCCTCGATCTTACCAATTATTCGCGAAAGCTGGGGTTGGCTGACACCGACGTGAATTGCCGCTGCGGAAAGATTTTTATAATGAATGGCGCGCGAAAGGGTTTCTAGCTCGTAATATAAACGCTGCATTTAATAACCCTCTCCTTATGGTTTCCGAATGTAATTAATAAAGGCAATAATTCCAAGAATTCCAGCCATCATATACATTAAAAAAGTAATTGTGGGTAAGCCCCCGACGACGGGGCCGGTTTGCGCATGCGGATACATCATTGTGCCGCTGATTATAAGAGCGCTAATGATAAGTCCAAGAAACACCAAGTTAAAGGAAGATTCAAAAGCGCGTTTTAATTCAAACAAATTTTCGATACGCAGATGAAATGCATGCCCGGGGCTATTTAATTTTTTAAGCATGAAATTCAATTGGCGGGGAAGATTATTAAATAAGCTTTGAGAATCCCGCGCTACGGTCGAGAACTGTTTAGTCACATGGTCAGTGGTAGCCCCGCTGGCCGACAGTTCTTCGGCGAATTCCATGGCAGCCGTTAGAAAATCGAAATCATTTTGAATTTTACGTCCCAATGATTCAATTCCAACCAGGGATTTAAAAAACATCAACAGTTCGGATGGTAAAGTAAGTCCATGTTCGGCGGCCAAGCCTGCAGATCCTAAAAGTAATTTTCCAAGATTTACGTCTTTTAAAGTTAAACCATAAAAC
Organism: Bdellovibrionota bacterium; assembly: GCA_040384405.1. GTDB lineage: Bacteria > Bdellovibrionota > Bdellovibrionia > Bdellovibrionales > Bdellovibrionaceae > JAZKJI01. The sequence continues at coordinate 1,477 of JAZKJI010000047.1, read as the reverse complement.
GGAGCTAACAATTCCCGTAAGTCGCGCGAAAACAATTCCAAATTCACAGCTTCGGAAAACGGAGCTAGCTCCACATATTCCAACGCCATTCGCTCGTAGTCTTCTTTTTTCAAAGCCAACAGCATATTAACAATTGCTGATTGGGTCCGGCTGGTAAGTCGTCCTACAACACCAAAATCGATCAAACCAACATTTTGATTTTCCATGATGATGACGTTTCCAGCGTGAAGATCACCGTGAAATAATCCATCAACAAAAACCATTTTCATATATCCCTTAAGGATATGTTGGAATATCTGATCGCGGGCTTCCACACTTACTTGGGAACCTGTCCATTGGCTTAATGGCGTACCTTCGAAAGCTTCCATTACTAGAACTTTTTCGGTGCAGTAATTCCAGTAAACGGTCGGTACTCTTACTTCGCTTCCCTTTGGAAAATTATTTTTCATTCGTCTTAGGTTATTTCCCTCGACGATAAAATTGGTTTCCAGTTCCAGGGTTTTAAAATATTCGTTCACGATTCCGCGGGGATTATAGGCGCGTGATTCTGGAACATATTTTTCCAAACCATCGGCTAATAAAAACAAGACAGATAAATCATCTTGGATGACATCTAAAATTCCGGGACGTTGGACTTTAATGACTACTTTTTCGCCCGACTTTAACTGTGCGCGATGAACTTGTGCGATACTTGCCGAGCCCAATGGTTCAGCCTCGATAGATGAAAAATCCGCAAAAAATTCTTTAAGTTCAGATTTTAATAACGTTTCGATTTCTGCAAAAGGCAGCGGACTCACCTGATCATGCAGTTTACTAAATTCAGCGGCATATTCGTCGGGAATTAAATCGGGCCGGGTAGCCAAAACTTGTCCAAGTTTTACATAGGTCGGACCAAGTTCTTCAAATGATCTTCTTAATCGTTCCGGCCCCGACATTTTTTCAACATCAGGATGATCTTCAGGAGTTGAATGGAGGAACGAGGATAATTTAGTTCGCTCAGCGAGATTTCGGAACCCGTGCCTTGCGAACACGCCCACGATCGTCCGAAGCCTTGCCGCGTTTTTCAGAGTTTTTTCGAGGGGACTGATCGTCAGCCGAAGCGCCACGTCTTTGCTCCTTATCCGGGTCCTTATTTCTGCCAGTTATTCGTTCAAAAAGACTTCTACTATGGGTCGTCTTTGGAGTATTTCTACCCTGGGAAGGACTGGATTGACCACTTCTCTTTTGAAAACGAGGGTCACCCGCAAGTTTTCGCAGCTTTTCTTCGACCTGTTCCGGCGAAAGACCTTCACCCGGTCGTCTTGCCGAGCGAGTTTCGCTGGGGTCATCGAATCTGACATTGGACCGCGGCCCTGATTTTTTCTCTGCATCTTTATAAATTGACCGATCAGGTGCCCGTGTACCGCGAGCTGCCGAAGGACGAGATGTCGGGCGTGATGATTGGTTATCTTCACTTCCTGCACGTGACTTACCGGTT
>JAZKJI010000046.1:4829-5187 GCA_040384405.1 Bdellovibrionota bacterium | reverse complement strand
GTACTTTGATACATTTATGAAAACTGCAGGGGTAAAAACCTACGAAGGATTGAACCAGTATCCCTTAACTAACCCTGACGATTTTGACGGAACTTGGGGGATATTCGACGGCCCCTACTTACAATATTTCAGGCGAAAACTTTCTGAAAAGCCGCAGCCGTTTTTTGCCAGCGTTTTTACGTTAAGTTCCCATCAGCCTTATACTTTACCAAAGTCGGAACGGGGAAAATACCCCAAGGGGCCAACGGAAAATCTTGAATCCATCCAATACGCAGACAATGCTTTGAAAGAATTCTTTCTCGCCTCCGAAAAGGAACCTTGGTTTGACAACACTTTGTTTATAATCACAGGCGACCAC
>JAZKJI010000046.1:3286-4784 GCA_040384405.1 Bdellovibrionota bacterium | reverse complement strand
ATTTTCCATATGAAAAATGCACCTTGGAAGCCCGCCAGAATTAACGATGTAGCTCAGCATATTGATTTGATACCGACCTTAAACGATATGCTGACGGGTGATCAGGGTCCGGCAAATTTACTGGCGCAGTCATTATTAAGACCACATCCTAAAAAGTTTTTTACTGTATTCTTCGAAGGTAAATATATTTTTGTGAATAGCGATTATTTGGGGCTGGCAAAGCCCGATGAAAAGCTAAGGGTTTATCGATTATCAGACTTTACTAATGAGCACGAAATCCATGACGAACAAGTTGTAGAACTCGTTCGAAACGATTTCAAAGCGGCCATTCAATATTTCAGTGATGGAATGTGGGATAGAAACTTATATTATCCGCCCGCAAAATAACGGGCAGAATTTGAATTAAGATTATGCAGCCTTTTTCACGGCCAAAGCGCCACCGCAATTAGAACAAAACTTCATTGCCGGAGTCGTTTCAGTTTTACAAGTAGGGCAGGCATTTTCATCGACCGGCTTCGTTAGCTCGATCTCGAAATCTACCGTTCCATTCGCATTTGCCAGGTCAAAAAACTGCAAAAAGCGCCATGCCCAAAGGATGTTATTTAGTTCTTTCCAATCGCACTCTACGCGTGAATCCGCACCATTGCCGACACGTTGGATGAAAATCCCTTTTTTCTCTAGACGCACGAAATGGTCTGGATTCAAAGGGAACTTTAAGCGTTTAGCGACACGGGTTTCTAATTCAGGAAGTGGAACTCCGTTACCTTCTTTATGAAGGGTCTCGATTTCTTCCATCACGCCAAAAAGGCTCATATCAATTTTTAACACATCGTCGCGGCCGGATTTAAAATAGTAGTATTGGTAGAAATCAAAAAAGAAACGGAAAGTATCTAAGTTTGTGAACGTAACTTGTTCAACCGGGTTCCAGTCCTTAATTTTATTGATCTGTGCTTCGGTCGATAAAATTTTAAGTCTCCACAGGACGTGGCAAAAGTGTAAAACTTCTGCGACGCCCAAGCCAAATACCCGTTGCATTTGATTTTTAAAAACACGGAAGTCAACGGTCCAAGTGCCTTTATGTTCCGTCGATTTCTCACGGATAATATAATAGGCCGCTGCAAAAAGGGTAGGGATGCGCTCTTCCGGAAACATTGATAATTGATCCGGAGATTGAAGACTGCGCAATGCTTGATTCGAAATTTTTAAGCGCTCTAATGCGGATTTAATTAATACTTTTACGAAACCCGGTACGGCATTAATTTCTTCTTTCATCGCTAGTTTCGGAATCTCTAAAACTTGGGTTTCAGATCGGCAAACGGCAGTAAACAAATGCTGAGCGTGACCCAACAGGCCGTACTCGCCAAGAAAACCATTTGGACCTTCAAAGATCCCGAACGCGAGTTCCCATATCATTCCTGTGCGGCCGTCACGGCCGATCGCATCATCGTGGGGGGACGCGACAAGCGTGTCCATTGCCTCGACCGAAAAACCGGCCAGC
>JAZKJI010000046.1:0-3276 GCA_040384405.1 Bdellovibrionota bacterium | reverse complement strand
AACCATTTGGACCGACAGCAAAAAAGTCGACAAACTTTTTGTCCTTACGAAGTCCGACCTGAACGGATCCAGTTTGTACGATATAATATTTATCGAGGGTGTCGCCCTCTTCAAAAATTGCCTGACCTTTGCGGAATGTCTTTACAGCCATACACGTCCCTTTTTTAAAGACTGGTTGTCCTTTTTCGGTGGACAACATCTCCCTCTCCTTTCGACGTAAACAGGCTAAATATTGAGGAATTTGGCTGAAAAACTGGGGCTGCAGGCACGCCATAGAGTACTTAGCCTAATCTGACTCGACCTTTGTCGTTCACTTCACGGTGATTTTTGGATAAAATGCCGCCATGACCTATTTTGAAACAGCTAGCCCATCGTTTATTAAAAAAGAGAAAGCCAAAGCCCGCGAGCTTCGAGTCTCTCAGTGGTGGAAGCAACAGTTGGGAAAAGGCATTTGCTATCATTGTGAGCAAAAGTTTACCCCCGCTGATCTGACGATGGACCATCTCATCCCAATTTCCAGAGGGGGAGAATCAAATAAAAAGAACTGCGTCCCGTGTTGCAAAGAGTGTAATACCAAAAAAGGAATGAAGACTCGCGCGGACATGGCGTTAGATGAAATCGCACAAGGTCGCAATACCTCGACCGAAGCTGAATCATCGAATGGTCCTGATGACTCGGACGAAGAGTAAATCACGACCTTCTGCGTGAAGCTGCACCCCGGGTTGAGCCTAGGCAAATTTCTGAGTACATTGAATGCATCAGCAGCATCAACGGTCAGTCAGAAAGGTGTTTATAATGTCCTCAAAAATTGAAACCACTCCCGAGTTGGTCAAAGGTACTTATCAAAATACTCAAAAACGTTTAGAAGTTATTCGACGCCGCTTAGCGCGTCCACTGACGTTGGCTGAAAAAATTATTTATGGTCACCTTGATGATCCGGAAAATCAGGAATTAATTCGCGGACAAAGTTTTTTGCTTTTAAGACCTGACCGGGTTGCGATGCAAGATGCGACCGCGCAAATGGCTTTGTTGCAATTCATGCTTGCCGGAAAAGACGAAGCTGCAGTTCCAGCAACTGTACATTGTGATCACTTGATTCGTGCAAATGCCGGCAAAGATAAAGATATGCCAATTGCGATGAAAGAAAATGAAGAAGTATTTAACTTTCTTGCAACTTCGACTTCCAGATACAACATTGGATTCTGGAAACCAGGCGCCGGAATCATTCACCAAGTAATTTTGGAAAACTATGCTTATCCGGGTGGTTTGATGATTGGAACTGATTCCCATACTCCGAATGCGGGTGGACTGGGAATGTGCGCGGTGGGCGTCGGCGGATCTGATGCTTCAGATGTGATGGCGGGCCTTGCTTGGGAAGTAAAAAATCCGAAACTTATTGGTATTCATTTAAAAGGAAAACTTTCCGGATGGACATCACCAAAAGATGTGATCTTAAAACTTTGCGGAATGTTAACCGTTAAAGGCGGAACAGATAAAATCGTAGAATATTTTGGCGAAGGAACTGCATCCATCAGCTGCACAGGTAAAGCGACAATTTGTAACATGGGTGCCGAGCTGGGTGCGACTTGTTCCGTATTTCCTTACGATGATCGTATGGGAAGTTATTTACGAGCGACTAAGCGCGCAGGCGTGGCTGATCTTGCCAGTCAACATCAATCACTTTTATCAGCTGATCCAGAAGTTCTTGCTGATCCTAAAAAATATTACGATGAAGTTTATGAAATTGATTTATCAACTTTAGAACCACATTTAGTTGGACCACACTCACCGGACGTTGCGCATCCAATCAGTTCAATGAATGCGGAAGCAAAAGCAAAAGGTTGGACCGTTAAACTTTCTTCGGCACTTATCGGTTCTTGTACAAATTCTTCTTACGAAGATATTGGTCGCTCTTCTGATGTTGCCCAACAGGGAATGGCAATTGGTTTGAAAATGAAACAGCCATTTTTGGTTTCTCCAGGATCAACCCAAGTTATGAATACGGTTGCTCGTGATGGACACATGAAAATTTTTAATGAAGTGGGCGCAACTGTTCTAGCAAATGCTTGCGGACCTTGCATTGGACAATGGAAACGTGACGATATTAAGCAAGGCGATAAAAATACGATCGTGACTTCTTTTAACCGTAACTTCCGTGGAAGAAATGATTCCAATGCAGAAACATTGGCATTCATCGGATCACCGGAAATAGTGATGGCACTGGGCCTTGCGGGCCGTTTAGATTTTAACCCGATGACTGAAGATCTAGAGGGACCAAAAGGAAAAGTAAGACTTCGCCCTCCGCAAGCGCCAGAACTTCCGGAAAAAGGATTCATCGCTGACGAAGACGGATATCAAAAACCCCAAGGAAGAAATGCCATCGTTGCGGTAAGCCCGACGTCTGATCGTTTACAATTATTAAAACCATTTGAAATTTGGAATGGCCAAGATTTCACGGAGCAATTGGTATTAGCAAAAGCCAAAGGCAAATGCACAACGGATCATATCAGCCCAGGGGGCCCATGGTTAAAATACCGAGGTCACTTAGATAACATTTCTAACAATATGTTATTAGGAGCTGACAATGCATACACCGGTGAAATCGGAAAAGGCCGCAACCAAATAACTGGTGCAACTGCGGTTGAATTTTCAAAAATCGCCCGTGATTACCAAAAAGCCGGACGGGGCTGGGTAATTATCGGTGACGAAAATTACGGCGAAGGATCTTCCCGCGAACACGCGGCAATGAGTCCACGCTTTTTAGGTTGTTCAGTAGTGATCGCAAAATCTTTTGCGCGAATCCACGAAACAAATTTAAAAAAGCAGGGCGTTCTAGCACTTCACTTCATTAACCCAATGGACTACGACAAAATTTTAGAAGACGACTCATTAAACTTTGTCGGACTTCAAAACTTGTCACCAGATCAACCGGTAAAATTAGTGATTAAGCATAAATCAGGGGTTACTGAAGACATCATGTTAAGACACACTTATAATACCGAGCAAATTCGTTGGTTCCGTGCGGGGTCGGCTTTGAATTTGATCAGGCAAGTTACTAAGTAAATTATTTTTTAATGTCGCTCGTTTATTAAGACTGGCGACTTTCGTTTCAGGTACAAAATTTACGTTGGCCGCAGCCGAAGCCGTTCGGCGCACCCGTTCCCGTCCCGTTTGCCGTACGGTTTTCCAACTTTTTTTAATTTAAAACTTTAAATTCATACGCGCTTTTTCGCTAAATTCATTGCGGATCCGTGAAAATAAAATGATGCAATGTTT
>JAZKJI010000045.1:21441-22881 GCA_040384405.1 Bdellovibrionota bacterium | reverse complement strand
AGTTCATTCACTGCACTTGATCAGTTGATCAGACAAACTTTGGCGAACAAAAATTTTCCAAACTTGAAAGGAATTTTAATCACCGGATTTTCAGCGGGTGGGCAGACAGTCCAACGTTACGCTGCCGGAAACCAAGTAGAAAACGAATTTCCAAATATCAGATTTCGATATTTAGTAGCGGCTCCTTCTTCATATATGTATCTGAATGAAGATCGCCTGGTACCAGGAACCGAGGACCGTTTCGAAAAACCCGCGAATCCTGGCTGCGCCTACAATACTTATCGTTACGGCATGGAGGGACTTAACTCCTACATGATCAGAAAAACGAAAGCTCAAATGGTTAATGATTATCTGGTGAGAGATATTGTTTATACTTCCGGAGCGTTGGACGATGCGACTGAAAAAGTAACGGTTTCACCAGTTCCCTATGACTGGAAAGATGCCATGCACTTGGATGTCAGCTGCCAAGCAAGATGGCAAGGTAACAGCCGAGTCCATCGCTCATTTATATTTCATCGATACGTGCTGACGGAATTTCCTTGGACAAAACACACTTGGTTTAGCGTTCCCGGAGTCGCTCACGAGTACCGTGTGTATACCGATCCTCGCGCGATCCAGGCAATGACTGACTTTTAGTTTTCGCTGGTGATGAAGGCTTCGCATTTAATTACCAGCGGTGCCGAACGAACTGGTAGCGGCATTGCTTTATTGATAACTGATTTTTGTACCGTTCCGATACCTTGGAAAACACCGCGCTCGTCTAATTTCCCAGTCACGGAAATACTATAAGTAGAAACAATTAATCCAACTGCTCCGTCCGTCATCTCAACTTGCAGTTTTGATTCGTCATAAAATATTGTCGACTCTACTAAGTGGAAATTCTTTTTAGCGGCAAAGTATGTAACTTCTACGGGATTCTTCTTTGTTGGACTTCCGTGCATTAGAAATTTTAGTCCAGCTGGCGTTGCGCAATCCAGAACTCTGAATCCTGCATGGGAAAGTGAAGTTACTAATAGAGTGAGTGCGAAAATAATTGTTTTCATTAGGGCTCCTTGTTTGTTGACGCACTATATCATCGACGGCTAAATTCTGAAACCGTAAACGAATTGGAGTTTGAAAGATGTATTTATTTCGAGTGAAATCGAACAAAATCTCTCACAAGTCAAAATAGAATGTAAACTCTAGTTTTCATAGGAGAAAAGTCCGAAAATGGAAGATGGTTTTCAAAAACTAATTAATTAGATAGCTCAGTTAGATCGCCGTTTGGAAGAAGTCGCCGTCGTCCTTGCAGATATTCAAAATATTTTTCAAACGCCGAACGTTCTTCGGCAGAAATCGCGTCTCCTCGCGTTCGAATTTTATTATTATATTGGCTCCGAACTATTTGAAGGCTGGTTAAGGGGCAGCTGCCCGTTCTGCTTTGATCTAAACATTTTCTGC
>JAZKJI010000045.1:13402-21431 GCA_040384405.1 Bdellovibrionota bacterium | reverse complement strand
ACTCCGTGGAAAACGGAGAATAACCAACGGCCTCGAGTCTTAAATTTGGATTGTATTCTGGAAGCCTCAAATTACTACCCGCCGGAGCAGAATCCGCGACTTCTCTTCGAGTAAGACCATCACGCACGGGCCGGTTTGAATCCATCCACTCGCCTTCGCATAAAAGTTGTGCTCCACCACCGTATCCGGTCATCGCAGGTCCCAGGCCCCCGTGCCAGCATCTCATCTTCGGAGGTACGGCAATTCGAAAACAGTTACTACCCGTCAATCCATCCAAAGAAGATTTCGGTAAGGCCCTTGTATCAGCAAAACGTTCCGCAGTTAAATATTGCACGCCCGAATTTGCGCAGGCCCCGATCCACTTTGCACCATTTAGGTTTTGTGAACCGCACGCACAATATTGTCCTGAAACACGCTTCGTAAAAACAACCATAGTACAAGGTGCATCCGTGGCGAAAGCGTCATTAGGATTAAGCCGGTTAAGCTGTTTACAATCTACCCGCGACTGCGTGGAAAATGGCGCAATTTTCTTCCGTGCGCCGCTTTGTTAATACAGATCTCTGTTGAACCAATTCCGCATGGTGCAGCCGTAAATTCCTTTGCTGTGCAGGTGTCAGCTTCGAAGCATTTTCGCGAATGAAGGCCTCAATTCCTATTTGATTGATACGGTCGTTCATCTCGGCGACATTTCCCAGAACGGCTAACTCACTATCCAACAAATCTTTTCGGCTGAGTGAATCTGTTTCAAGACCTTGATTAGGATCTCTGGATTTGCCCGGGCCGCCGATCTTTGAGGACTGCGCTAATTTTTCACATGCCTCCCGGACGGCCTTGCTATTATCGGCAATTTTCTTTCCAATGCCTGATAACGCCGCAAGAACTTTTGGAAAGTTCTGGGCGGTCTTTACTCCGCCCATCAATAATGCTTTAATGAAACCCGGTGGGATTAGGAAATCGGTAATCACGCTGCAAAACATTTTTTGGCGCGCCTCTTCGTTATAACATTTAAATTTATGATTTTGATCGCCGATGAAATTATAAATCTGATTCATGATTGTAGAAAAAAATGGGCCACTGACCTTTTGAATGACGTCTCCGATAACTTGGGCCGAGTTGACCGCGGCACCAACTATCCCTCGTTCTTTCACGGTGGTCTTTACTTCATCTGCTACGTAGGCCCCAAGTGTGGCGACACTCATAATCTGCGCATTAGTTTTTTTAACGCCGTTGACGACGCTATTATATTTTCGAACCGGATGAGTGATCGTTTTCCAAATTCCATCAAAGACAGAGGAAGCGATATCCACCAAAAACTTAACAAGATCACCAATGCTTCGAAAAAATCCGGCAAGGCAACCAATACCTCCCGCTAAGGTTTTCCAACCGGGAATCCCTTCACCACAGCGAAGCCGGTTATCGATATCAACGTCAGCGCACTCTTTAGCCATCGTATCTTTGCACAAGTTACCCAATAGTTTATAACCGAAAGACCGTACATCGCAGGGCTCGTCTTTTTTTTGTGCCGGAGTTGAGCTCTGAACATTGCCCGCGGTACCGTTTAACAATCCTGAACACGTAAGTGCAGAAACAGCATTGGCTTCAATACCTACAAACATTAGAATCATTAAAATAAAATAATGAAAAAAATATTTCACTTCGTCGAAACCTTAAACCTGGTAGAAATTTCGGGTAAAGCCCACGGTTTGCTTTTTCGGGTCAATACATAACTAGCAGAGCCGGATTTCCCAAATTCGTATATTTCGGCGAAAAATGTGGTTGTGCCCGAAGTATTTATATAACTTCCTAAGAACCAACAACTTTGAAGCTCGGAGCTCTTTGAAAACTCTCCGTAAGAACTGACTTTCCAATCTTTGATATTTAAAACTGTTTCCAACGCTTGGCCCTTAACGGACAGGGTCTCTTTAATTTCGGCAAATGCATCAGTGCCGATCTCCGCTAACGTATCTTTTGAAGTTTTAGCGTAAACAGATTCATCGGACTTTTCATCGGACCATGTTTTAGTATTTTCTTCCAGCCCGTCGGTTGACTTAAAACTTTCCGGAATTGTAATTGCGGATGCACTGGCCGCGAAGAAAATTAGAATAAAATATAAACCAATGCGGGATACGTAACCCATTCTAATTCATCGGGATTACCCATGTCATTGCTAAGTCCAGAGACTAATAAAGCGTCTCATCGAGAGACGCTTTATTAAACTAATTTCGGTTTTTCTTACGATGCTCCAAAGCGACCCTTGGCTCTTGAAAATCCTTGGCTTATATCCAGGGAAAATCGCTATTTGGAGGCGCGTGCGCCGATCTATTTTCAATATGAGTTCTTAGCTGCTAAGATGATCAAGATGTTTAAAATTTTTATTGATGCCGACGGCTGTGCAGTTAAAGAAGAAACTTATAAAGTGGCAGCCCGCTATCAACTGCATGTATTTGTCGTAGCCAATAAACCGCTTAACGTTCCCTTAGATTCAATGATCGAAATGAAAGTCGTATCGGGAAATTTCGATGCGGCCGATGACTGGATTGTCGAAACCGCGCAAAAAGGCGACATCGTAATTACATCAGATATTTTGTTGGCGGAAAGATGCGTAAAAAAAGAAGTCAAAGTTCTGGGTCCCAAAGGGGTAGAGTGGACCGACGACAATATCGGAAGTTCAGTTGCAACTCGCGAGCTCATGCAGAACTTAAGACATATGGGGGAAATGCGTGGCGGACCGGCACCCATGGAAAAAAAAGACCGTTCTAATTTTTTGGCAAAGCTTGATCAAATTATCCAAACTTTGAAGCGCCAACTTCCAAAATAAATTCTTCTATCGACGGGATTCGTTTTCAGAATGATGTTCACTCAATAAATCCAGAAACAGTTTTGCATTGGGATGAAGTCCGCGTTGCCGTTGCCAAATCGCTTTAACTTCGTATTGGAATTGGGTTCCAGGTGACGGTACCAAATGTAACTTTCCTGCTTCCAGTTCAGGTATAACGCAATAATCGGGAACATATCCGATCCCAAATTTTTTCATCACTAAATTCTTAATCACTCCCCAACTCATAACCTCCATTGAAATTGAAATTTCTTTTTTGAATTTTGCTTTATACCTTTTCCGCAGGTGATCAACTTCAACTTTATCTTTTCCCGTCACAATTATCGAAGCGCCATCTATTTCTTCGCCCTTACTTTTAGCTATTAAAATAAAACGGCCCTTTTTAACTTCTAAAGATTCGAAACCACCCAAGAAACCATCATCGACCAGAAGCCCCACGTGGGCGTCACTACTGGAGATCGCCGCCCGTACCTGAGCAGCGGCACCCGTTTTTAAAGATATATTTACCTTTGGATAAGACTTTCTATAAAGCGCTAGGGTTTCGTATAATGAATCAACAATCAGTGACTGGGGCGCCCACAATATTAATTCACCAGACACTTCATTTTCTTTAGACCGGATATGTTTTTTCGCACTTTCTAAAGAATCTAATAAATGTTGGCCTTCTATCAAGAATCGTTCGCCTTGCGCCGTTAACTGAAAGCGCCTCTTTGAATGGACTAATAATTCCACACCTAAAAAAGATTCCAGGCTCTTAATTCCTTGGCTGACGGCCGAGTGACTAATGTGATTGGCAGTTGCGGCCTTCGAGACCGACTGTAATCGAGCTGCATCTATAAAATATTTCAAATGGTATATGTTCATAAAACTTACATAATTATACATTATTTCGACATTTTGTTACATAAATAAATCACTTATAAGCAAGTTCGTGTTCAACAACTAACAAAGGAACTCTTATGAAACGCGTTCTGTATTTTATTCTATTAGTCGCCGTACAGGCGTCGGCAAAGATCGAGGAACTGAAAAGCTATTCTGATATTAATTTAGCCACCATTACCGAAAACACGCTGGTTGTATTTGATATCGACAATACGTTGCTGCGGCAAGATCACCAGATTGGTACACATCAGTGGGGTGACTATATGAAAGCACGCGCGATTAAAAACGGTATGCCGGCCGAGCAAGCGGCGGCATTTCAACATAAAGCATTTGCTGAAATCCAACCTTACGCAAAAGTTCAAATCGTTGAACCAAAAGTTTCCAAACTTTTAAAATATTTGAAGAACCGCAATGTGAAACACTTCGCCCTAACTGCCCGTTCTTCACACATTATGGATACGACGATCAAGCAGCTGGGAATATTAAAACATGACTTCGCAAGCTCGTTTCCCTCGCAAAAAGATACAACTTTGCTGAATAATTATTTGCGTGAAGGAGTTATTTTTTCCGGCGATACGCCTAAAGGCGAGTTATTAAAACTTATTATTTCTAATTCAAATGTTAGGCCCGACAAAATAGTTTTTATAGACGATAAACTCTATAATCTAGAGTCCGTCGAAAAGAGTTTTGCCGAAGAAACTATTATGTTAACCAGCTACCGTTATTCGGCTGCAGATGTATTCGTGAAAAGTTTTAATCCTCAAATTGCGGATCTACAGTATAGTTTTTTCCTAGAGAATCACGAAGTTCTTCCAGACAACGTAATTCAGAACCTAAACGGTGACTTACAAGCAATCGTTGCTTTAAGATTTCAAAAATTCATCGATGATTTCGGAACCAATGGTGCCGTCGGAACAAATTGTAGTCCTGTCGTAGTGGCCAATCCTCTAAGACCAATCTACTACTGTGACTACTTTGTGGATGGAGACTGGGCTTACCAAAGTTTTCAATTTCAGAAAACTGCTGATGGTTCGATCACATTTGGTAATTGGTAATCATCATTTTTGGGCGGCGAACTTGCCGCCCTCGACCTCTTGAACGTTGGTCTAGGTCTGAGTACCCGCTGCTAGGTAATTGAGTTAATATCAAGAGATATGAAGTACGTCATTCTGCTGGAAAAAGATACCCGTGCCCAGGCAGAAATTAAAGAAGCTCTCCGCAAAATCAATCAGGATTTTCAGGTACTCTCATTTCAAAAATTAGAAGAGTTGGCAAATTGGGTAAATGAACTTATCAAAGATGGCGTTGCAAATACATTAGGTAAAAATGGCGATGATTCGCCGATGGTTCCGCTGATGATTTTGGAACGCGATCAATTAGGTCGAAACAAAAATCAATTACTTACCCAAATGCGAAGTTTATTTATTCGACGTGGCCTTTGCACTTTTCAAGACCCGGTCGGGTGCATACTTACTTCCTTTGATAATTTTGACTTAGACCGCAAGGATATCGAAGATCCCAGTATAACAAATATAATTTTTAAACCCTTCGACAAGCTGATCCTTGAAGAGCACCTAAAGCTTGCGGCCGCAGGCATTAAGGTTGAAAGCAAGGGCGGTGATTTATTTCACATGCAAGCCAAGTCAAAAGTAGAAATGCTAAAAGACATCGAGCTGGTATCGTTTTGCGAATACGGATTTGTAACCAAAACTGAAGAGCCTGTCACCGAAGGCCGCATTTCAAAATACTATTCAACTTTATTTGAAATAAACCGGACAAATTACGCCTACGGCGAGTGTGTCTATAACCAAAAGGTAAAAGACAAAAATTATTATCTTTCCTACTTTCAGTTCGTAGCAATGGAAACCCCTTTCATTAATCATATGCGCAAAGTTGTGATGAAGGCGGCTAAGATTCCGTTTAATCTTCCGTACTATTCTAAAAAGACAACGCCTACTCGAGTTCGCCAATGGGCAATGGACGATGATAAGCGTGATAAAATCAGCGCAATGTTAAAAGAGTTTGTACAATTTCTTCCGTGCTCGATCGTTACCAAAGAAGAAGCCCAGGCAGTTAGTTCCGTCGCTCCTACTGACCTACTCGTTGTTCTGAAGGAGGATTATGCCCATGTTCGGACTTTTGCAGAGCCTTCGCAGATTATCGTAATTTCATTTGATAAAATTGACGAGGACTTCCTGCGCGAAGCCGAAGGTGCGATGGATGTAATCACGCTGTTAGCAGACCGTATGTATATTAAATCAAAAGTGAAATTCCTTTCTTCAAGAAATACGGAAATGCCATGGGAATTAGTTCAGAAGTCCGAAAGCATCCAATCCGGCAATCCGGTCGACGTTGTGGAAGTATCTGAGTCGGGTATTTTTATAACTTATGCAAAGCCCATGAAAATCGGAACATTTCGTAAGTTCCTTATGCTTCTTGATAAAGAGGCTACGAATACGCCATTCACAGCAACGTGCAACTCGATCAAGAAGAATGAAAAGGGCGAGTATGTTCATCACTTTGTTTTCTTTGGTATGACCGACGCTTACTTAAAGCGTATCCGGTTGTGGATTAGAAATACTTTTATCGAAAAGAAACAAGATACCCCATAACTTTACTGATTTTCTAATTCGAAAGTTTTCATAAGATTCAGATCTGATTTATTAATCACTAGTGAAATTTTCCACACTTAGCTTGGGAAAATTTCCCAGCTGTGGCGAATTGTCTCGGAAATTTTAGTTCCGCAGGATGACGGAATTTATTTTAAAATTTCTCAAGTAAAAACCACCTTTTGGTGCGGCGATTTCTCCTTTGCTCGTCTGCCATAATTTCAGTAAAAGAAGCTGTGATCTTAGCCATGAGATCAAAATACATTAACTAAATTAACGGAGGTTTATATGGCAACAGCAACTGGACACAATTACAGAACAACGGGACGCAGTAATTCACGGGGTCTATACATCGCAATCGCAGTAGCAGTTATTCTTGCTTTGGCAATCGCATTGTTTGCACGCAGAGCTGATCGGACGGGCGCCGTAGGAACTTCAACTTACGAAAGTTCACAAACTACGACCTCAGATACTACTTCAACAATGGGAACTGGCGCAGCTGGAACTACTGATACTGGAAGTGCCGCAATGGGTACAGACAGCACAGGCGCGACTGTAAATGGCGGAGCTGGTGTAAACAGCCAATCTGATACAAACGTAAATGATACTACAAGCGGCGTTTCTGACGTAAATAGCCCCACTTCCGGCACTACAACAAACAGCGGAAGCGCTACTGATTCTTCAGGTAACCGATAATCGATAATATTAATAATTCCGCAAATTGAAAGGATGACCGTAAATGGTTGTCTTAGAAAAAGCCGGTTCCTAAAAGGACCGGCTTTTTCATTTAAACATTTCTATAAATATTGAACTTAAAATATTATAAACTTAATCGCTTAAACAAATACTGATGTTTCTAACTTGAAATGATTTTTTGCGAAACTTTTTTGTCAATTATCCATCCACCAAATTCATAAGCGTTCAAGGTAACTTGCCCCACCTCGGGAATTTCAACGGTCAAAGAATTTGAACTTCCGTTGATTGCGGCAACAAACTTATGCTCCTGGGCGATTATACGTTCTAAAACCAATGATCCATTCGTTGCGTGCACCATTTTAAGCGGAACAGCTTCCAACCAATGGGATTCTTTTCTCCACTTAATTAACTTTCGTGCGAAATTTAAGACTGAATCTAAATCATCATTTTGGGATTGCACGGACCGTGATAAATGATCTTCTGGAATTGGCAACCAAGTGGCCTCCGTAGATATTGTTGAAGTCCATGGCATCGGAGTCCGGCAACCATCACGGCCTTAAAATTCTATTCCAAACGGATCTTGCATTAACTCGAATGGGATTTCAGCTTCACTTAATCCCAACTCATCACCTTGATACAGAATTACATTTCCCCGCAGACAGAAGAGAAAGAAAAGAAAACATTTTGCACTTAACGGCCAACCATTTTCGGCCCTAAACCGCGAAATAAATCTGGGTACATCATGATTACCTAATGCCCAGCTTGGATTTCCCGTGGGAACAGCTGCTTCAAACTCGGAAAGCATACGACCGAAGTCTTCGCCGTTAAATTGATCTTTAAATAATGAAAAATTTGTAGTGGAAGTATCAGTTGGAGTTAAAGATCGCACCGACATGTTGGTTAGATCTGGAGCTGGTGATATTACTATGCGCTTACTTAGAGAAAAAGTTGATGCAAATGGAGTTATTTTTTATGAACCAGCTGCAGTTCTTGATCCTAATACTTC
>JAZKJI010000045.1:269-13392 GCA_040384405.1 Bdellovibrionota bacterium | reverse complement strand
TGTAAGCCGTTTGTAACGGTCCGCCCTTAGCGATATATTTTTTCATTATTCCCAAACTATCATCACTGACGGTCTCGCCCATCAGTGTCGTCGGTGGATAGCGATCAGCTAATTTTCGGAGGTCATTTAAGAAAGCGATATTTTCATCTTGGTCTTTGTCATAAATATGTCTTTGGAAGTTATAAGGGTTTCCCTTATGTACACCTTCGGTGGCTTTATCACCCAAGGATTTTGCCGGATTATCTTTTAAGCTGGCACTATGATAATAGAAGTTACAAACATCTAAGCGAAAACCCCGCACGCCCTTTTTTAACCAAAACTCACAGGCGTCCAGCAAAGCCCTTCTGACCGCGGGCTCGTGAAAGTTAAAATCAGGTTGCTCTCGTAAAAAGTTATGTAGGTAATATTGATTACGCCGGGAATCCCATTGCCACGCACTTCCACCGAATAAGGACATCCAGTTGTTAGGAGGACTGCCGTCGGCTTTAGCATCGGCCCAAACATACCAATTGGCTTTCGGATTGGTTTTATCTTTTCGGCTTTCGGTAAACCACGGATGCTGGTCTGAACTGTGACTTAAAACCATATCCACCATAATTTGTATGCCGAAACCCGTGGCTTTTTGAATTATCTGTTCGAAATCCTCCATCGAACCAAACAACGGATCAACGGCGCAATAATCAGAGACATCATAACCAAAATCTTTCATCGGTGACTTGAAAAATGGACTAACCCAAACCATATCGACACCAAGGCTGGCCAGGTAAGGAAGCTTTGCACAAAGTCCCTTCAAATCCCCTAACCCGTCTCCGTTTTGATCAGCAAAACTGCGCGGATACACCTGATAAATAATCATAAGTGTGTTTAGCTTTACCTGCGAAATTTCATTTGGCTATTAAAATTTAATGCTCTAAAACAATTCCGCAAGTGAACCCTTGTTCAACGACAAAAAACCAGCATACTAGCTAGGAAGCATAATCCCAAGGATTTAGATGCCAAAGTTTTTGATTCTTACACTCTTACTTTTGAATTCCATCAAAGCATTTGGCCTTTATACTTTCGAAGTTCAAGGTCACAGGGGCGCAAGGGCCGAGCGGCCTGAAAACACGATCAGTGCATTCGAGTACGCCCTGAATTTAGGTGTCGATACTTTGGAACTGGATTTAAACGTTACCAAAGATGATGTCTTAGTAATTACCCACGACCCCCATATAAACTTTGGAATTTGCAAACTGGATTCCGGATTTACCTTCAGAAAGAAAATATTAGTAAGAAACTTAACGGTCGCTCAAATTAAAAAATACGACTGCGGTTCAAAGAAAAATTTTTGGTTTCCCAAACAAGTCCCCCAACCCCACGAAAGAATTCCTACCTTCGAAGAGTTTTTAATTTGGTTAACTACTCATCCTTCACCTTTTGCCAGAACCGTGAAGCTAAATATCGAAACTAAAAGTGAATTGGCTCATCCAGAGTATGCTCCCGAGCCTTTGAAATTTTCAGGAATGGTTTTAAGTTTATTGAAAAAATATGGAATGTTTAGCCGTTCGACTTTGCAGTCATTTGATTATCGCACTTTACTTGCCGCCCGCGCACTTGACCCCAGCACCCGCATTTCAGCATTGATGAACAATAGACCAAAATCTTTTCCTGATTTGGTGAACACACTAAAGATGGACATCGTTTCAATTAATCATCAGAAACTCCGCTTGCAGGACGTTGAGGTCCTTCATCAATTAGGGGTTCAGGTAATTCCTTGGACACCAAACTCAGTAACCAGCTGGAAGAGGTTAGTTAACATGGGAGTAGACGGTATGATTTCAGACGATCCCCGTCGTTTACTTTTATTTCGCGATTCACTTTGACACTTTCGAATCCCAGAAACTATCCTTTGGATGAAGTTTCAAACAAACAGGAGTTTTACGGATGAAAAAAATGATTGTTATTTTAAGCCTAGCCGTTTTAGTTATAACGGGTTGCTCGGCTGCCCCGAAGAAAATGGAACAAGAAACCATGAGAGCACCGGCGGCTGAAGGTTTTGATCTACGAAACGTATATTCAATGCAAAGAAGTTATTGGTCCTCTAAATCTGCAGATGGCCAGGTTCGGGTTGTTCGTTTTAAAGCTTACGTACTGAAGGAAACCAGCAAGGACGCAAATTACGGTCGCGTAATCGTATATTTGGAAGACCCTAATAATATGGATCTTCTGCAGAAAATCGTTGATAACAAAAATTTCGTATTTCAATCGGACTGGGCCGGCGCGGAACCCAATTTATCATTAAACAAAAAAGATTCACTTTTGATTCAATCAGGAAATGAAGGAATCGGACGTACAGCGTGGAGCGAAACTGTCACTGCTAATTATCGCAACGGTCAAATTGCCGTCATTGGGTATGATGCTTCAGAGATTGATAAAGTGGGCGAATATCCGGGAACAATATGTTCGGTAAATTTCTCGACCGGAAGAGGTTGGGTCGATGTATATCCGCCTATGGCTCCAGATTATGAAGGTGATGCGACTCCGAAAAGAACTAATTTTACAGTACCAAGAGGCTTAAAGAAGCTTCAAGACTGGACACAGGAATCTCGTCCTAAAGAATGTTACGGAACTAAATAAATTTTGAAACTATCGGCGGGAACACCCGCCTTGAGTTCGCTGGCGGAACAACGGCCAGTGAACTCTATGCTAACTGAAATCCCAATTGCCCGCGGTTTTCGATCTGATCATAAGGCTGTAACCTTACGCCAACTCCCAATAGCCTGACCGGTTCTGGCTTTTTCAGCCACGCTTCTTTTAATAAATTTTGAAAATCAATAACGTCCGGAATGGACTTTGTCGTTTTCTGATGGGTTGTACCCTTAAAATCCCGGTATTTCATTTTCACAATTGCCGAACAAATTCTGGATGATTCTTCACTGGCTTTTAAACGCCGGTTGAAATCCGCATACAAAGAAGGAATTGCATTGTCGATTTCTTCCCAGGTTGAAAGATCGCGCGCATAGGTTTCTTCCACTGACAGGGATTTTCTTTCTTCATCGACCCTCACCGGCCGATCATCGTGTCCCCGAGAAAGGAAATATAATTCTTGAGCACGACTGGCACCAAATAAACGCTTTAATTCAAGCCACGAAAGTTTTTGCAGATCACTACATTTATAAAAACCTTGGCGATGCATACGCTCGGCCGTCACTTTTCCAACTCCCCAAATTTTTTCGACCGGTAAATTCAAAACAAAACTATCGATTTCTTCTGGTCTTATAACAAATTGGCCATTTGGTTTTTTCCAATCACTGGCAATCTTAGCTAAAAATTTATTGGGCGCAATGCCTGCCGAAGCAGTTAATTTGGTCTCGGCCTGAATCAGACGCCTGATTTCGGCGGCGATACGAGTGGCACTTCCCTGAAAATCAGAAGCTTCCGTTACATCTAAATATGCTTCATCCAAAGACAGAGGTTGAATTTTATCGGTGAAGCGTCCGAAAATTTCGCGCACGTGGGCGCTTTCGGCTTTATACAATTGGAAGTTAGGTGGAACGATTACCAACTGAGGGCACATCCTTTGGGCTTGGGAGCTTGGCACTGCGGCCTTTACTCCAAATTTTCTAGCCTCGTAGTTAGCCGTACAAATGACTCCGCGGGAATTTGCCGATCCTCCGACGGCCATTGGAATGCCTTTTAGTTTGGGGTTTAGCTTTTCTTCCACCGCCGCGTAAAAACAATCCATATCAATGTGAATAATCTTGCGATCGTACATATGTAAATTATATGTAACTTGTTTGCCGAAGTCAAAACCCATTTTGGCTTCCAGTCTTAACGTAAGTTACTGAAATTATTATGAATCATGGACCTTCTGCTGGGTCCGGGCGTTGACCAACCCGCGGTCCGCCGTTACCATTTTCAAGTGGCAGATTTAATTTCCTTTCAAACTGATTCCCCCAACATCGAACTTACCGGCGATGCGGATATTTATGAAAATCATCTGCTAATAACGTTTGAATTATCCGATCCAAAAAATTTGATTGCGGCAAGCTTAGGGCACGGCTCATGGAAGTTAGAACACCTTCGACGTGCTGACGAGTTGTGGAAGAAAACTTGTTTCGAGGCCTTCTTAAGTATTCCGGGTGAAAAAAAATATTGGGAACTGAATATTGCAACCGACGGTGAATGGAATATTTATTCTTTCGACGACTACCGTACTCCGCAGCCGCCAAAGGAATCCACTGACTTTCATATTTCGAAATTGATAACGACTCCGCAAAGTTTGACTTGCGAGTTAACGACAAAATTGAAATTTCCCGAATTGGATTATAGCTTGTGCGCAATTATTAAAATGCGTGACGGAAATACTTTTTACTATTCAACAAATCACGCGGGTCAAAAACCCGATTTCCACATCAGAGACAGCCTATCGCTTCAATGCTTCCGGGAATAAACAGAGGACCAAATGAAACTTGGATTAGAAGTACTACTGGAAAATAAAAAATTATTAAAAGAACTAAAATCAAAACGGGTTTCCTTGGTTTGTCATCCGGCCTCGGTTGATCACAAACTAAATCACAGCTTTGATATCCTTCACGAAAAAATCGGACTCTCCAGTGCATTTGGCCCTCAGCACGGAGTCAAAGGTGAAAAGCAAGATAACATGGTTGAAAGTGATGACCTCCTTCATCCGACGGCCAAAATTCCCATTTTTTCTTTATACGGAAAAGTTCGCCGTCCTACTAAAGAGATGATGGATACTTTTGATATTGTATTGTTTGACCTTCAAGACTTAGGCTGCCGAATTTATACATTCATCACTACGTTACTTTATGTAATGGATGAATGTGACCGGATGAAAAAACAAATGATTGTCTTAGACCGTCCCAATCCGATTGGCCGCGAAATAGAAGGATTAAGATTAATTCCCGGCTGGGAATCTTTCGTTGGCGCTGCACCGATGCCGATGCGCCATGGACTGACCGTTGGGGAATTAGCAGAATACTACAAAGACTATTTCAAAATGGATTTGGATTTACGAATCGTAAAAATGAAAGGCTATAAGCCAACCGCAAAACCGGGCTTCGGTTGGCCCGCAGAATTACCTTGGATTAATCCCTCACCAAACGCACAAACTTTAAATATGGCGCGCGCTTATCCAGGCACGGTAATGATCGAAGGAACTAATTTATCGGAAGGTAGGGGCACTACCCGCGCCCTTGAACTTGTAGGTGCAGCTGATATTGATTTTGCAAAAGTTTTTGAACTAATGAAAAAGAAAGCGCCGCAGTGGCTAAAGGGAACTTTATTAAGAGAGTGTTACTTTCAACCGACATTTCATAAATTTAAAGAACAGTTATGTCACGGTATTCAGGCCCATACAGATTTTCCCGGCTATCAGCCCAAAAATTTTAAACCTTATCGCTTGGTCACATTAATGCTTAGATGCGTGCGAGAGCTCTATCCGGACTATCCGATTTATCGCGACTTTGCCTATGAGTACGTCGAAGATAAATTAGCTTTTGACGTTATTAATGGCGGCCCCCGTTTGCGTGAATGGATTGATGACACTACCCAAACAGTTAACCAACTGGAAAAAGATCTTAAACTTGATGAAGTTTCTTGGCTTAAGGAAACAAAAAAATTCTGGCTTTATAAATAGAAAGGGGACCTGTTGGTCCCCTTTAATTCACTAGTTAATTGAAATGGCATTAGCCTCAATCAACCAAATTTACTGTAATAACTATGGTGAATCAGGAATTCCTTCTGATCGTGTACCCGTTCCAGCTTTTTCTGCAGGAGTTGCCGGATAAATTCTGTTTTCAGTTTGGCCCGCAGCATTTGTGTCAGTAGTGTTTCCATCTCGTGGACCCGCTGCTGGTGCGCTGAACTCGTAAGCTTGCGGTTGTGGAACTGTATCAACCCTACGGCTCATTAATGCAAATGCGGCAATTGCCAATAAAACTACGGCAGCAATCGCGGCGTATAATCCCCTTGCAACTTTTTTTTCTTTTCGGCGGCTGTGACCTGTGCGACCTATCGTGGTTTCCATAAAATCTCCTTTTTAGGTTAGAAATTCCTAACTCTCTAGTTGTTTACAGGCAAGATTCGAGCCGTTCTAATTTCAGTAGCAAAACACCCGATTTACTACCTACAATGCTTATATGTCTTCCGAGAAACCGAAAAAAATTGTTGATTCCCAAAATGCCGCATACTTACTGGCAAATTTGAACAATCGAACGGTTCACTTAATTCATAAAACAAAAAATTTTGACGAGCTAATTCCCCTTGAAATTATCACGGTCGCAAAGTCGCGGGTGCTGGCAAAAACAAAAAGTTTGCTTCATACAAAAAACGGAAGCTTTCAATTCGAGTTTCAGGGTGAAATTTATCTATTCGATACAACCATGGAACAAACAGATGAATCAATTTCCTTAGATTTACCTTTTGATATCTACCAACTACAAAGAAGGGAAGATTTCCGCTTACCAATTCCGGATAATGGGCCGGTTAAGATCCTTGTAAAGGGCGCGAACGGTAGCACCCAAGTATATTCCGCTTCGGATATTTGCAGCGGCGGAGCAAAAATAATTTGTCCCGATAGCACCAAATTAATTTTAGGTGAAACCTACCAAACAGAATTACAGATTGAAAACGAAGATCCAATTCCTGTTCAATCACGAGTCCAACATTTGAAGGACATCACTTACGGAAAAAATAAAATTGAAGCTGGTCTACACTTTGTGAATATGTCAGAAAAAGAACAAAACTCTGTGTACCGGATGGTTATATTACTCTATCGTCGCCTTTATTTAAGGGGACTAAAAGACCCGCTTTGATCATTGGCCATTTTCCGACTAAATTTTTTTATGTTTAATTACACAGTAATCTAAAGAATCCCATCCATCTCTTCTGTGCCTTCTTATAGACAGCTTTCATCTAGCCTACGAATGCGTCATTTATTCGGCTCCCATGACATCACCTAAGCACGCTGTCAGTATGGGAAACCCTTCCAGAAGAGGCCTTTGGTGATTTCGTTGTTGGATCCAAATTTTAAACACATTGACGAGGATTCGGAATTGCAAGAACAAATTGGACATTTACCGGCGTTTCTAAGGAAGTACGAATTAACAATTTTGCAAGAGTGGATGCACGATCAAACTCAAGCCCTAGGCGCAAAAATCAAAGCGCAGGATTTAAAAAATCATTGCGAACAATTTTTAAGATTATTAATTGAAGCACTACAACTGGGAAATACACATGCGCAAGTAGGCGGCCCTTGGGATTCTGTCAGAAAACTTCTAGCTGAAATTTCCAAAACTCGTGGTCTACAAGGATGCACTCCTTCTGAAACCGCAACTTTCGTGTTTTCATTAAAAAAACCATTATTTAATTTGCTTCGTAAAGAACTTGAAGGACGGCCTCAGGAGTTCGCCAATGAGTCATGGAGAACGACAGAGACTCTTGATAAATTAGGCTTGTATACAACCGAAATGTATCAAAAAAGTCGTGATGAGATTATCAGCCGTCAGCAAGAGGAAATGTTAGAGCTCTCTACTCCGGTAGTAAAGTTATGGGATGGAATTCTTGCATTACCGATGATCGGTACGCTTGATAGTAATCGTACCCAAGTCGTCATGGAAAGTTTGCTTGAAAAAATCATGGAAACCGGAAGTGAAGTTGCAATTATCGATATTACTGGTGTTCCAACTGTTGATACTTTAGTTGCCCAGCATTTAATTAAAACAGTAACTGCAGCAAGATTAATGGGAGCTGAATGTATCATCAGCGGCATTCGCCCACAAATCGCGGCAACCATTGTTCACTTGGGCGTAGAGCTTGGAAATATCGCTACGAAAGCTACTTTAGCTGACGCATTTATTTTAGCACTTAGCCGCACCGGTAAAAATATCGGGCGTCAGGCTTTACCAACTCGTGAAGTGCGGGCTTAACATGGAAAGAATACCTATTTTAAAAATGGGCGACTTTCTTTTAGTCACGATTCAGGTCGATATGCATGACCAACTTGCGATGAACTTACAAGATGATCTGACCCGAAAGATTGTTGCGACCGGTGCCCGAGGGGTACTGATTGATATCTCGTCGCTGGATATCGTTGATTCATTCATCGGTCGTATGCTGGCTGCAATCGCATCGATGGCAAAAATTTTGGATTCCGAAACAGTGGTTGTGGGAATGCAACCGGCAGTGGCAATCACATTGGTAGAACTGGGTCTTTCATTGGAAGGAATTAAAACCGCACTCAATGTTGATCGAGGAATGGCGATGCTTCATGCTTCCTTAAAAGTTTCAACCAGCAGAGATTTAATGACTCTGTTACAAAGAGACTATGAAGGGCACACGGATGCTCCAGCAGAAATCTGAGCGCATCCCGATTCGAACTCAAAATGATATCGTGGTGGTTAGGCAAAAAGTGCGGCTTTGGGCGTTGGAAATCGGCTTTGGCCTGATCGACCAAACCAAAGTTATTACGGCTGCCAGTGAACTCGCCAGAAACACATTGGATTATGGTGGTGGCGGCGAAGTCGAATTGGCGGCCGTGCAAAATGATTTGCAAAAGCCCGGTTTAAAGCTGGTGTTCGAAGATAAAGGACCAGGCATATCTGATATTAGTCTCGCATTAACAGATGGTTATACCACCGGAGGCGGTCTCGGGATGGGTCTCAGCGGATCAAGACGCCTCATGAACGATTTCAAACTTGAAACTGAAATTGGAAAAGGGACACGTGTTACCATCACTAAATGGAAATAAAATTTTGGATCGAAGCTACCCATTTGAGGTAACCGATGCATCCCAGGTAGGTGAGGTTCGCCGCTTTGCTGCCAATATGGGATCCGAGTTGGATCTTGATGAGGTTCAACAGGGAAAAATTGCTATCGTAATAAATGAACTCGGAAATAACTTAGTCAAATACGCTAAGAACGGCGAAATTTTATTAAGGGCAATTAATGAAAATCCCGCAGGTCGTGGTATTGAAATTTTATCTATCGATCGTGGACCGGGAATGATGGATGTAACTAATAATCTACGAGATGGTGTAACCAGTAGTAGCAGTCCGGGGACAGGTCTCGGTGCGGTCAAAAGAATTTCGGATACGTTTGATATATATTCCGAACAAGGCAAAGGAACTTTAATCGTATCCATAGTAATGTCCAATAAGGTAAATGCGCTAACTACAAGGTGGCCCTTTAACATTGGTGCAATTTGCATCCCGATGAAAGGTGAAGTGGTAAGTGGGGACAATTGGGAAGTTCGCAGAACTCCATTTGGATTTGACCTAGTAGCGGCCGATGGTTTAGGCCACGGCCCCTTAGCGAATCTTGCATCCACTAAAACCTGCGCTACCTTTATGGAAACAACTGGAAGTCATGAGAACCTTCTAAAGAGTATTCATATAAGCCTTAAGGGCACCCGCGGCGCTGCAGTCTTTGTCGTAACATCTGCGAACGGCGGCAACGTTGAATACTCTGGCGTAGGAAACATTCGATGTATTCTTCAAAATAAAGATTTAATCAAAACTTTGATTTCTCAAAACGGCACCGCAGGTTTGCAAATGCGAACTATTAAACCACTTTTCCAAGTTTGGGATAATCACACCCTTTTAATATTACATTCCGACGGCGTTATGGGACGCTGGGATACCAGTTTTTGTCCCGCATTGACGTTTAAACATCCGGCCCTGATGGCGGCAGCTATTTATAGGGATTATAACAGGGGAACTGATGACCTACTGATTGTAACAATTGGAAAAATGCATGATTCAAACTGATTTTGGAACTTCGATTTTCAAAATGCAGATTAGGTTTGAACCGGACATTGTTACGGCCAGGCAGCGAGCGCGTAGTATCGCCGAAATTGTAAAATTAGACCGTCAAGATCAAGCTCGACTAGCAACCGCCGTTTCAGAATTAGCCCGAAATATTTTTCAATATGCCAAGACTGGAAGAGTCGAATTTTTTATTTCCTATGGTATATCACAAAAACTTTACGTCATATTGTCCGATGCAGGGCCCGGGATAAGCAGCATCGATAAAATTTTAAGCGGTAACTACGTTTCCCCCAGTGGAATGGGCGTTGGAATTACAGGTTCACGAAAATTAATGGATTTTTTCCAGGTAGAAACAAACGCCCAAGGTACCACCATCGCAATCGGGAAAGACATTCCACAACGGATAATGCCCATGACTAAAAATGATGTGGCCAATATCGCGTTGTCTTTGTCACGAAACGAATCTGAGAATCCGTTTGAAGAGATTCAACGTCAAAACCAGGATTTATTAAGAATTTTAGAACAGCTTACTGCAAGCGAGGCCGAACTCTCGCAAGTAAACAGGGAACTTGCCGAAACCAACCGCGGAGTTGTGGCCCTCTACGCGCAGCTAGATGAAAAGGCCAAATCACTCGAAATTGCTCATCAAGATGCTCAGGCAGCCAACGAAGCAAAAACCAGATTTTTATCTAACATGAGCCACGAAATTAGGACTCCGCTAGGAATCGTACAAGGTTTTGCTGATCTGGCACTTAATCCCGAGATCACGGATTCAGAGCGAAAAAGTTATCTAGAAACGATTAAACGTAATTCCCAGAATTTAACAAAACTAATCGGCGAAGTATTAGACCTGGCGAAAATTGAAGCCGGAAAAATTGAAATCGAAAGAACAACCTTCTCTTTGCCCGATATGATTTCAGAAATTACTTCGGCGTTAGGCCCACAGGCAGATTCAAAAGGCGTGATGTTAACTTTTACCAGTGAAATACTTTCTCCCGAGTTCGTAAATACTGATCATGTTCGCTTAAGGCAGATTTTTATGAATCTGGTAGGGAATGCTTTAAAATTTACCGAAAAGGGCAAAGTCGAAATTCTCACGCGATCAATTATTAAATCCACTGATTCAGTGGATCACACAGTAGAAATCCTAATTAGTGATACTGGGATCGGGCTTACTCCTGAACAACAGGAAAGAATTTTTAAACCATTCGTACAGGCGGATAGTTCGACAACACGCAAATATGGCGGCACCGGATTGGGGCTCGATCTTTCCAAAAGATTAGCGCAAGCAATGGGCGGCGATTTAATATTGCACGAAAGCACCAGTGGCAAAGGAAGCACATTCCTATTCAGCTTTAATACTACCGCGATCGAACAAGACCGTTTTTCCGTTGTTATCGAAAGCTTAGGAAAAATGCATTCCGAGTCTAATAATCCAGTACGAAAAGATGCACTCACTGGGGCCCGCATCTTGGTTGTCGATGATTCGTTAGATAATCAAATGCTGATTTCTCATTTTCTAAAAGTGACTGGCGCAACGATAGACCTTGCGAGCGATGGTATTGAAGCCGTTGCAAAGGCGTTAGCCGGGACATTTGACATTATCTTAATGGATGTCCAAATGCCTAACATGGATGGATATGACGCCACCAAAGCAATTCGATTGAAAAATTCGGAAGTTCCAATTATTGCTTTAACCGCCCACGCAATGTTAGACGAACGAGATAAAGCAATGACAATGGGTTTTAACGAATACCTAACAAAGCCCCTAAATCCAAACTTACTAATTGAGACAATCCATCGTTTTGTTGAAATTAATAATCAGCAACGAACCCAGGTTTCACATCTAACAGATTCATAGGATGCGGTCTGAACATATACAGATCGTTTATCAGTAACCACGCACTCTCTTTAAAAACTGAAAATTCCGGTCCCAACTCTAGTAAAGCTAACTGAGTCATATCATTTTCGGCAAGACTGCCATTACCTTTGTAAGGTGCGACGTAGGCAACGCGGAACACTTCGCGTCCCTGCTCTGAAACGATAAAAGATCGCGGACGCAGTGGGGTTTTATAAGCTAAATAAAATTCAACTCCGTGGGGTGCATACAATAAAGCGTCTGTCGGAACTACCTGGTTAATTTCCTCTGGTTTCGGAATTCGTTTTGACCATGGCACTACCCACGTATCTATCTTTCTTTGGTATTCGAAGGTTCCAATTAAACTTATCGTGGCTAATACAATCCCGGTGGCACGGAACCATCCTCCACGCTTCACACTGCCCGAGATGGTTAATAGGAAAAATGGGACCGACATCACTAGAAATCTGAATGAAATACTATTTGTGTTTAAGGGATCAGGAATGGCCAAGGGTGCGATTAAAATCAAGCCAGAAACTACATAGAACCATGCAGCTCGCGATCCCCACGTTAACGTCAGCGCAAGTACACCACTGACTGCACCTAACAACGCGGCTTTCCCATAAAAACTTTGGAGTAGCGATTCCAAAGACAACTTTTCCCAATCGGCCCGTAACAATGCGTGATTTAAGTGATCAGAGAAACCCGGGTAAAAAATAAATCCTGATATGGCCGCCGCAATCATGAATCCCGCAAGAATTCCCACTAGTCGAAAATTGCGAAGCTGTTGGAAAATGAACAACAAAATCGAAATGGGGATAATAATGATCATTACTTTATGGCTCAGTAATGCCAAAACGCCGAACACAATACCTGATTTGTTTTTTTTCATTAGTAACCGGTCACAAGCGGCTAAATAGAAAAATATCGCCGTCGCCGTCTTCAAGAAAACCAAGTTAAGTTCAAAATATAAGGGGTTATTTAAGATGAAAGCACTGATAAAGATCATGCTCATCCATCGCCAAAAAAATGACCGCTTAAAACGCAAATGACGGGTCAAACGGTAAACAATTGATCCAATTGCACCAAAGAAAAAACAAACCGTAATTTGATAAGACAAAAGAGGATCTCTTAAGAAAACATTTAAAACCGATGGAAGAAAGAAAGCGAATGAATAGTCTTTATAATAAAAGTTGGCGTGCTCGGAAAGACTTTGAATTTGTTTCAGGTAGAAGTAGCCGTCTGCGCCACTGGGATCCGGGAACTGGCGCAGACGAAAGAATTCGGTAACGGCTACAAAGAAAAATATCACGAACTATTTTTTAACCTTTTCGTCCTTAACGATTTTAACATCGCAATTACGAGATTTAACCCACGGATACATATTTCCGCCGCCGTCCATTTTCACGGTCAATACTTGACGAGCTCCTGGCTCGATTAAAAGCTTTCCGTCCATGTCAGTATAAGAGCTAACGGCTTGTTCAGGAAAGTCTAA
>JAZKJI010000045.1:0-259 GCA_040384405.1 Bdellovibrionota bacterium | reverse complement strand
TTTCGGCGTTAAGCGAATTGACCACTTTGCATCGATTAACAAAGTTGCGTTTTTCATACCAGAATTAGCAACAACCATTTCGCTGTTATAAGCCTCGTAAGCATAGGCTTCGAAATTAGCGCGTGAAGCTGCCGAGTGAAATACTTTTGCATTTCCATTCGGATCGAAAACGATCATGCCAGCTTTTTTCTCGGCACCAACGTCGTAAGTACAAAATCCCATTCTAAAAAGATTGTAGGCGATTTGTTGATTCGCGTAT
>JAZKJI010000044.1:0-2364 GCA_040384405.1 Bdellovibrionota bacterium | reverse complement strand
AACCAGTAGGAAACCTTGCTGCGCAAGTATTTATGAGTACAGCCGAAGAAGGCACCGCCAGTATGAGACTCATGTATTTAATGGCGATGGCCGCGGCTAGAAAAAGTATTCTTTTATCCAGCGCCTATTTTGTTCCGGATACTCTGGCCGTGGACCAATTCGTAAAAGCGCGCGAAAGAGGCGTTAAAATTCAAATCATCGTGCCCGGTCCCCATACTGACGCTGCCGTTGTGAAAGTTGCATCGCGTGGACTATGGGGAAAGCTTTTAGAGGCCGGGGTCGAAATTTATGAATATCAACCAACCATGTTTCACTGCAAAGTTATGATTGTAGATGATTTTTTCGTCAGCGTTGGATCAACAAACTTTGATGACCGTTCTTTCCGAAAAAACGATGAAGCCAATTTGAATATCTTCGATGAACAGTTTGCCCTTGCTGAGTCTAAGACTTTTCAAGACGACCTTGCCCAGTCTAAAAGAGTTACATTGCAAGATTGGAAAGATCGTCCAGTAAAAGAAAAAGTTTTAGAAAAGTTTGCTTTAATCTTAAAGGATCAACTTTAGGCATCGTTGAACTGATTAGTTCTTAATAAAACAAGTGTACACGCTTCAACGACGTGAACCCCTGCTTTTTCCAAAGAACTCTCTAAGTTTGGATTTTCACTACCAGGATTAAAAATTACTCGCTTAGGATTAAGCTTTAATATTTCATTTTCCAATTTAGTAGAAACTTCCGGCCCAACATACATGGTTAAAGTATCTACCGGACCAGACAGATCTTTCAAACTGGCAACAAATTTAGTTCCTTCAATATCACCTGTTTTCGGACTAACCGGTAATGGATCGTGCCCGTATTCTTTCAACATCTTAAAAGCTTTATAAGAATAACGATCAGGTTTTGTGGATGCCCCAAGTACAGCGACTTTTTGTCCCATGAAATTCTCCTCTTAGCGTTGAGCTCTATATAAACTGATTTAGGATTTTTTATCCTCACCCGTCTTAGGCTCAGCAAGAAGCTTACCTTCTTTGAAAAACCACACCCCAGCTTGCTTTCGGAATTTCGAAACTTCATGATGCACGTGGCTTTCGCCCTTTGAATCCTTAAAGTGCGCTTTAAATTCGACCATACCTTTGTTCCCCTCGTCAGAACTTCGAATAATTTCTAGACCCGTAAATGTGGAATCCTCTGCCCATTCTTTACTGGTGTTGTAATCAAAGTTCATACGGCTCTGGGGATCGGTCGTATTAAACACATAATCCATGTCTTTCACCGTAAAAGCGGTATAGCGCGATCGCATTAACTCTTCTGGAGATTCAGCGTCGGCCTCCCCTTTTATTAATGGTTCACAGCACTCTGTATAATCTGTTTTCGACCCGCATGGACACATAGCCACAGTTGACCCCTGGTTCTCGGTGATTTTAAACTTAACCCTATGATGAAACAAATAATTAGTATTGCAATAGTTTGTCTGGTTTTTCCAGCATTGGGCGCCCCATTAAAATCTGACGGCAAAGTTCATGCGGAAGTTGTGGATTCGCGTATAAACATTACGACCGATGAAGGCTTTCACCTAAATAAAGATGCTCCGGCATCACTGAGAGTAAAAGACTCGAAAGTAAAAATTCAACCAGATATCAAAACTGAAAAGCGTATAAGTTTTAAAATTCCCAAAAAAGGAACGCAAGGATTCGCGGAAGTATATGTCTGCGATGACCCGAACACCGTTTGTGAGCCTCAGCTGCTTGCGGTTAACTGGGCGGTTAAATCTGATTCGACCCCAAAGGTTGATCCGGAAAGTAAAACCGGCACGATCTCGCTTCCTCAGAACGATTCAAAAGCTGAAGCTGTAGACAAAGTAACTTTAGAAACCGCCACAAAAAAACTCACAAATGATTACGCTAAGGCGATGGCTCAGGCCGCGAAATCAAAAAAATTAGTTTTCTTGGATTTTACCGCTCGCTGGTGCCCGCCATGTATACGGCTCGAGCACGAAGTTTTCCCGACGGCGCAGTTTAAAAATGCCGCTAAAAATTATATTATTGTAAAAATAGATGTCGACCGCGAAGAAAACTACGAACTGATGAAAATGTATTCTGTTAAAGCTTTTCCAACGATTGTTATCGTTAATTCAGAGGGTGAAGAACTTGAAAGGTACTTGGATTATCAAGAAGTAAAACCTTTTGTAGCTTCATTGAATAATCTAGCTAAGGCAAAGCCAGTTGATCTGAAATCCCTAAAAGCTAAAGCAGAAGCTGGTGATTTAAAATCAAGCTTTGCTTTGGCCGAATACTATTACAAATCACTTCAATACGATCTTGCGGCTCAATGGTATGAAAAATCCTTAGGCATGCACTTTCACGAATC
>JAZKJI010000043.1:1713-10541 GCA_040384405.1 Bdellovibrionota bacterium | reverse complement strand
AACTGCGGAAAAACATGACGCTTTTATTTCACCAGAAGGTGATCAAAAAGTAGTGGAAAAATTTTCTGGCGCTTCACTAGTGCAAAGCGAACCAGATGCTTCCAGTTTTCCATCGGGTGGTATGAGAACCACTTTCGAAGCCCGCGGATATGCGGCTTGGGACCCATCGTCGCCAATGTTCATTATGGATGCACCGGGATCTAAGACTTTATGTATTCCTTCTGTTTTCATTAGTTATCATGGACAAGCGCTTGATGAAAAAACTGCGTTACTGCGTTCAATTGAAGCTCTATCAAAAGAAGCTTGCGATTTACTTCATATGATTGGCGAGAAAAAAATCAAACGGATTGTTCCAACATTAGGAGTAGAACAAGAATACTTTTTGATTGATCGATCATTCGTTAATTTACGACCTGACTTGGTCATGTCGGGGCGAACACTTTTAGGTGGGCAACCTCCGAAAGGCCAGCAGCTTGAAGACCATTATTTCGGAGCAATTCCTGCGCGTGTTCAGGGGTTCATGAGCGAGTTTGAATATGAACTATATAAATTGGGCGTTCCAATTAAAACTCGCCATAACGAAGTGGCACCAAGCCAGTTTGAATCCGCACCAGTGTTTGAAGAAGCAAATATCGCAACTGACCATAATCAAATTTTAATGGAAGTAATGAAGAAGGTTGCGGTTCGCCATAACTTTCAAGCCTTGTTTCATGAAAAACCTTTTGCTGGAATTAACGGATCTGGAAAGCATAACAATTGGTCGATGATGGTTACGGCATCTGATGAATCAGTAAACGGAGAAAACTTACTTGATACGGGTAAAACTCCCCATGAAAATATCAGATTTTTATTAGTACTTTGCTCGATTTTAAAAGGCGTTTATAAACATTCTGGAATGTTAAGAGCGGCGATTGCGTCCAGCGGAAATGATCACCGGTTAGGTGCCAACGAAGCTCCGCCGGCAATTATCTCTGTCTTCTTGGGAAATTTATTGACCAAAATCTGTGACGAGATCGAAGCGAAGAAAGTTTCCACAACAAATGCTGATCGCGCGGTAATGGAGTTAGGTGTAAGCCAGCTGCCAATGTTAATGCGTGATAATACAGATCGGAACAGAACTTCTCCGTTCGCGTTTACCGGAAATAAATTCGAATTCCGCGCCGTCGGATCCAGTGCAAACACTGCTTTTCCATGTACTTGTTTAAACACGGCCGTCGCCGATGGATTTAAGGAAGTTAACACTCGATTAAAGGCAGCAGGAATTTCCGGTGGGACAAAAGATACCGAGAAAATTTTTGACGTAATTCGCGAAATTATTAAGGAAACCAAATCTATTCGCTTCGAAGGTAATGGTTATTCCGAAGAATGGGTTCGCGAAGCCGAAAAACGTGGACTTCAGAATTTAAGAAAATCACCAGAGGCGATGAAAGAATTAATGTCAGCAACTTCTATCAAAGCATTTAAAGACCACAATGTTTTAAGTGAAGAAGAAGTAAACTCACGCTACTTGGTTCGTTTAGAGCGTTATATTAAGAATATGCAGATCGAAGTGGATTGTCTTAGAACAATGGTAAACACCCAGATCTTACCAGCGTGCTTTTTATATCATGGTGCTTTATCACAGGCGGTAAGTGCCGCTAAGGCAGCCGGGGTTGAAGCTCCGCAGGCCAGCGTTCTAAAAAATCTGACGGATTTAATTATTCGCGCCCAAAGTAAACTGACCGACCTTAAGAAGGCCTCTGATCATGCGGAAGAAACGCATGATGAATACAAGAAGGCCGATATGTATGCAATTTCGGTTGCGACGGCAATGTTAGAGCTTCGAACGGTGGTGGACGAAATGGAATCTGTCATGATTGATGAAGCATGGCCTTTGCCTAAATACCGTGAAATGCTGTTTATATCATAATTTGTGAATGAGATTGTTAGGAATCAGAAAATAGTAAGTTAGAATTAGTGCCCGCTTGACCAAAATCAAGCGGGCTTTTTATTTATTTAAGATAATATTTTACTGTCACGTCTAAATTTAAATCACTGTGATAACAGTCGTCATTTGGGTTGTCGTCACCCGTAATGATCAGACCAAAAGTTTGATCATTTAATGGTTTCTTATCGGCTAAAGTAATCATCAATGGCAGGGGGAAGTTTTTCATTTGCAAATTCCCAGTTTGTTGGGAAAGTGGCCACTGGCAAGTGGTTCCGGCGGACTGCCCTAAGCAATAGTCATTTGGATTAGAATTGATATTTGGACCATTTCCATTGGCGTCCAAACCAAAAAGTTCATTACGCACCTTCGTCCAATCATAAGGGAAAAGACTTATTGCTTGTCCATTGACGTTAACTATTTCTGGCTGAGTTCTGGCTAAGATTGAGTCTTTAAAGTTAGATGCAACGATATACCCGTTATACGTCAGATAAAAAATATCATCGTAGACGTAGTTTAAATTAGTAGCGTTTATTTCGAAACTGCAGATGACGGCGTTACTTGGAATGCCGCTCAGTGTGCGTTTTTGCTCGTGTCGTGACCGTAAATACTCATTAAGTTTTGAAAGATTTCCGTTGGCAGTTTCCTGCGTTGCCGTCGCAGCAAATTCACATACTTGGGTTCTCCCAGTCTCGACTCTGCTATCTGCGAAATTAACTGTCTGTTGTTTCGTAAATAGGGCCGAGTTCTGACAGTTGCTGACTATGTCCTCTAGGTTAGGATTCCCATTTGTGTTCATTGCAGTTGCACTGACCGCCATTGGGCTTGCGGCAATGCCCGAACAGTTTTGATAGGTTATTGTAATTAAGGCGGCGGCACATATATATAAAAGGATCTTAAGTTTGCTCATGTTGATTCCCCCCGGAAACAATTTTTCATATATATGCTATTGCTTATAATGTGCCACCCGCGTGATTACCAAATTCTCGGTGTTACATCTCGATGTATCTATTTGAGAATGTTAAAATCGGGTCTGTCGACCTTGCAGAAAATGATTAGTAAAACGACAGGGAAACTCTTAGACTAGGGGTAGGGGAATTGATTTGTATGATCGCTCGCCGCCGCATTTTATCTGCAGTAATATTTTTTTGTATCAGCGGTTCGGCGTTGTTTTTTCTGAACTGTGGACAATCTGGTTTCGTGACGATGGGTACTTTAGACCAAAATCTTCGCAACACTTCCGGTTCAACAATTCCCCCTACAACCACGACGACTTTGCCTCTTCCGCCGCAAACATTTTTTGATCCCGCTCAGGTGCCAGTGTTAATCGGAACAGGTTACACTTGGGCAGAAGGCCCAACTTGGGATAAGCGTACGCAAAAATTATTTTTCAGTGATGTGAGCACAGACCGGCTTCTGACCTGGAGTGGGAGTGGCCAACCCTCGGTATTTCGTAGCAGCACCAGCAGTGCCAACGGGAACGCAATGTCTGAAGACGGATATTTAATAACTTGTGAAGGATTTCCATTAAGAAGAGTTATCAAAACAGATTTACAAACTGGAAGTATAACGGTCCTTGCTAATTCGTATAACGGCAAGGCATTCAATGCGCCTAATGATCTGGTAATTCATAAAAGTGGAATTATCTATTTCACAGATCCTACATACAGCACCGCCGGCAATTTGATCGAGCAACCGGTGCGCGGAGTTTACCGGTTAGACCCGAATGGAACCGTTACTCTCATCGATGGAAGCATGAACCAACCAAACGGCATCGCGCTTTCACCAGATGATTCCCGTTTGTACATTGCAGACACGGGTCGACAAATAATTTATAAAATCGATTTAACCGCAGAGGGCCTGGCGCAAGGGGCACCGTCGGTTTTTCTAAATGATTCCAATAACGGCACTGGCAATGGACTTGATGGTTTAGCAGTGGATATGTATGGTAATCTATATTCATCGGGCGCAAATTCAATTCGGGTATTCAATCCTGTAGGTAATCTTTTAGATACCTTTAACATTGGAGAGGCCACGACAAATCTCACGTTCGGCGGGCCGAACAATCAAACCATCTATGTCGTATCCCCCAGCGCCGTCAGGCACATCCAAGCCCGTGTTTCTGGCCTCTAGAGCGGATTTTCGGGCCATTGCCGCCGTACCTAACTTTGAAGGCCGCGGGATTGCCTCGAAAAAATTACTGTTTAATATTCTGACAGTCGCGATTTAAATCAGGTTCTGGTAGAACTTCTACTATTAATAATGGTGGGAGAATTTTATGCGTTCGGTTGGGGTTATCGCTTTTTCAATAATGGTTAGTGCTTCGGCATTTGGAAGCGTCTTACTTTCCAATAACAGTGATTTTGGAAGATGTGCATTAGCACAAGTTTCTAAACACACTTCGAAAACTGGCGGACAAGCCATTTCGATTCTTTCTTCGACATTAAATCAACGTAATCCGAATCGTGCACTGATGCAGATGGCAATTAAGAATGAAAAGTCTGGGGAAGTCACTACTCTAGGCTTAGTTATAGAATCCACAGACCCGTTAGCTTTCAGTTATGTATTAGTTGATGGCGAACTTACGGTTTCAACTTTTTCGGCTAGCCCCAATGCTTTACTTCGTACCTTGGATCCTGTGGGAACAGTTGCCGAAATTGATATTGCTTCCTGTTTAAAATAATTAATTCTGTTACGCAATTTATAGTTATCACCAGACTGGACCTAAATCTGACTGCGGGGCCTTACGGCTCGGTGTTTGACATGATTACTTTGAGCCTTCAAACTTGGAAGTGTTTAGAACATTAATCCCAGTATGGAGTTAGCTTGAGAACTCAGCCCGATATCGAAGATAAAAAAATATTTTTAATTGTATCCCCGAATGATGAACGCCGTAATTTTTATTCTGATTTAATTCGCAGGCACGTGAACAACTCGACGGTTTTTACTGCCAAAGATGGAGCCGAAGCCCTTTTTAAGGTGGAAAACGTTCCGCCCCATATTTTGATTACAGATTTTCATTTACCTAAACTTTCCGGCGCCGATCTGATTGATCGCATGTTGCACAAATCCGATATTCCCAGCATTTCTATTATCGTTGCATCTTCAGTTCCTGAAAAAGATCACTTCGTCGATGAAATCGTCACCGGCAGACTGCAATTCCTTTTAGAGCCCGAAAGCGAACTGAAATTCGTAACGTGCGTGGCAAATTCTTTAAACGTTTTGCACCAAGGTAAAAATTTGGATTATACGCTTCATTTCCTGGCGCCAGAGCAATATCTTTTTAAAGAGGGTGAAGAAGCCCACTGTGTTTATATTTTACGAACGGGTAAACTGCAGGCGATTAAATCGTCTGGAAACAAAAACGTAGTCCTCGGTGAAATATCCCCCGGAGAATTTGTCGGCGAAATGAGCCATATTAATAAAGAACCAAGATCTGCATCGGTGCTTGCATTAACGGACTGTGAGTTAATCGAAATTCCAACGGGATCGTTGGACATGGTTTTATTCACAAAGCCCGTGTGGGCGCAGGCTTTGGTGAAGACGCTTTCAAAAAGACTTAAAAGATCTAACGAAGTGTTTGTCGAAGAGAACTAAAGCTCTGGGCCTTCAGCGGGCTTTAAGCTCGGGTCCGTGGGCGATGGCGTAATTCCTTTTGCTGCGTCAGTCGTATAAGTTTGAGGTTCATCTGTAAACTGATCATCGCGGAAAAAATCAAACAACTCATCGGAAGCTTTTTCAATATCTGCGTCCGACGCTTTTTTAAGTTTGCCTACTTCTTCAGTGATAATAGATTTAAGCTTTGCTTTCTCGATTGGATTTCCCATAAGGCCAAGGCTCGAAACCATATCATCCATTACGGGCTTAAAGGTTTTTGAACCATTATTAAAATATTTTAAAAGTACTTCCAAACGCTTCTTCGTTATCTCGCGATTTTTTAACTTCGAGTAGCTGCCTCCAGCCAATGCCTCAGAAGGTGAAAAGTATCCGTAGTTACCAGTAAATAAAATCGTTAAAAGCATGGTTCGTTCCATACTATCTGGTGAAAGCATAGATGCATGATTATCAATTAACCTTCGGTTCAATTGATCAGCTTTACCAGGCATTTCATTTTGGATGCGTGCGTGGATAGACATTAACACTTTATTTCTGGAAAGCGCTGCTTCCATCACTTTTCGGGAATGAGGAGTTGAGTTCAATGCTCCGAATGCAATCGCGTGCATTCCGTCATGGATAGATAAGTTGATATCGCTATCTACCGAGAATGGAAATTTACCATCCGCCAAAAGTTTTAAATAGGGCATTGTCGCAACAACACCATTTGCAGTTCCATATTTCCAAATAGCGTCAGGAAATCCGCGCTTTTGGGCCAATGCTTTAAGTCTGAAATTAACCGTGGCCTCATCCGGAACCCATACGATATTTTCATAACCCTCGACCCGATACATTCCCAACTCATTCGCCAGACGGGGATTCACGTGTAACAGGGCAACTAGTTCTTGGTGATTATAGGCACGGTTACCATTGGTAATATTCAAAGATACCAATCGCAATCTGCCGCCACCTTTTTCAGGTGGTAACTTAGCTTCACCTAAAAGTTTATATTGGGTATTTTTACTTTGATCTAAATATTGTTTTATCTCGGGACGGTTTATTGCCGTCTTGAAAGGCTCGGTCAATTCCCATTCTCCAATTTTTATCTTTCCAGGGATATTTAGTTCTTCAAAACTATTAGTTCGGAAATTTTTTAAAACCGTAAACGCATCAACGCATGATTGAGCGAGCGCGACTGAACTTAAGATCAAGGATAGGGAAAGGATGATGTGTTTCATGCTTTTAAGTAAAGCAAGCCCATCGCCAGACGGGTCCCCACCAAAACCCCTACGGTGGAGCCCGCCGCTATTTTTTCAGAATTATACCTGCAAATCGGTTTTAAATTCAAAAGCGTTAGCCGCCTGGCTAATAGTTCAACAGCAACTGGTTACGAACTACTTTTTCATACATTCTTTTAAGATTTTAGCGAATGAACCGCGTTTGTCATCTGACGCACTTTTATCATTTAATTTGGATTCGGAAAACTTTGTCATGGAAGACTTATGACGGTCCTGTCCGTTAAGCTCTGCGCCGATCTTGTAGCTACTCATTACTCTTTGTACTGGTGTCATGGTTCCTCCTTGCAACGTTCTAGCTATCTATAAAGCAACTTCGAATCCACGGACGTAAATCTGGTGGCTCGAGATAGAAGCAAGGGTATTTGAATCAGTAAAAACCAGACCTGCATTATGCCCCGGGGCGTGGAATTACAGAACCTGAAAAAGAGATACCGAAAGTCGGGGACGATGGTAAAATAATTGGATGCAGGTTGATGGAAGAGGATCTGAATACGACGTCGTACATCTGGAATGTACAAGTGAGCAAAGTCTAGCGGCTTTCTTAAGTACCGAATTAAGTCTTCCTGCAAATCGCATCGATGAACTTTTGTGGTTAGGTGCGGTTTATGTCAATGATCAGCGCTCCACCGGGCAAAGTGACGCTGAAGAACCCTTGGGCAAAGGATTCCGCATTCGAGTTCATTTGCAGCCACGCAGATATTTCAAAGGTCCTCTTACGCAAAGAATTGTGGAAGCTGATTCAGATTATTATTTGGTGGATAAGCCGGGTGGTTTACCCACCCATGCGATGGTCGATAATGCCCAAGAAAATTTGATCACTCTTTTAAGTCGGCAACTTCAAGAAAAATTATATATCACTCACCGGTTAGACACAGAGACGAGTGGACTTATTATTGTCGCGCGAAACGCCGAAGCACAGGCTAAAATTAATGATTTAATTAAAGATAGAAAAGTAAAACGGGAATACGAGGCATGGACGGTTCAGCCAATTAAGCCGGGAAGATATATTCATTTTATGGAGCCAAGCCCTAAGGCTCCGAAAATTGTTTCAAAAGATAAACAGGATGGTTGGCAGGATTGCGAACTAGTCATTCAAAGCTGCGAGCCCACAGAATATACCGCGATTCCGGTACAAGCTTATACTTTAAAAATTCAATTGGTCACCGGGCGTTCGCAACAGATCCGGGCGCAATTGGCAGAATTAGGTTCACCAATTATTGGCGATTCACAGTATGGTTCAGAATATCAGATTACCGACCCTTTAACGGGTGCGAAATGCATTGGGCTCAGAGCATCTAAAGTCGGCGGCTTAGAACTGCTAAAAGACTAAGAGTCTAAGGAAAGTTGTTTACTTATCTGTT
Source organism: Bdellovibrionota bacterium (assembly GCA_040384405.1). Taxonomy (GTDB): domain Bacteria; phylum Bdellovibrionota; class Bdellovibrionia; order Bdellovibrionales; family Bdellovibrionaceae; genus JAZKJI01. Next base: position 2,364 of record JAZKJI010000043.1, on the reverse strand, counting down.
TAACAAAAGGCAGTTATGAAATTCATTTTTGGATTACTATATTGTGGATTTATTTTTGCCTCTGCCGTTGCTGAAGCGGAAATTCGAACCGCTCGAATCTTTGACATCGGAAAAACTGATGGCGTTTCGCGATTTACCCAAAGCACAGAAGTAACGGTTACGGGTGCAGATAAACTTTGGTTATCCTCTATCAAAGATTCTACCGGGACCGTCGTTATGACCGAAAAGGCCATTATAAAAGATGGTAAAATTATTTATCAGTACATCGAGCAACTCCAGATCAATGAATCCTACGAACTTAAAACAGAGGGAAATAAAGCAAGTTTTGAAACTTTTGAAATCGTCGATGGCAAAAAAGGTAAAAGTAAGGGAAGTGGAACTGTTTCGATTGAAAAAGGAATGATCACCGGACCTATGACGGAATCCTTTCTTCATCAGCATTGGGATCGCTTAATGTCGGGTGAAACTGTGAAGGCCGAGTTCGGAGTTTTCGAGTTTTCAAAAACTGTTACCTTTCAGTTTAAAAAAATGAAAGCAGATGAGAAATCAATATTAATGCAGATGAAGCCGGCAGGTTTCATCGTTTCGATGTTAGTTGATCCGATGACGATTGAATTTGATGCCAAATCGAAAGCCATGGTTCGATTTGTT